>JALQYS010000418.1 GCA_023254015.1 Paracoccaceae bacterium | reverse complement strand
GACCGTATTCTCCCTGCAGCCATGCGCAGCAAGGGAAGATGCGCTTCTGGTCACGTACAATGGACTCAACCATCTGTGCCGCCGCAGCGCCGGGAGCATACCATGCTGAGGTGCCCATCAGGTTCACGAGTTCACCGCCGCCCACGGCCAGGTGCATGGTCTGGTATTCGGCCTCGACCGGCTCGGCCGTGGTATAGCCCAGCTCCTGCAGGGCACGCAGCAGCACATAGTGGTGGAAGTGCTCTTCGATCTGCGCCGGCATGATGACGCGAACCTCGACGCCCTCGCCCGGCTTGTCCTGCGCCATCACCGGCGCGGCGGCCAGGGCAAATGCCATGGCGGTCGTGAAGATATGGTGTTTCATTCGGTGTCTCCTCTCCCTTTTTGAAGTCAGTTCTGACTGTCCCGCCCCTCAACCCCGGCGGGACAGGATTTCAGTGTGTGCGGCCCAGCAGACGGGCCACCAGCCCGACCGGCCCACTGTGCCACCAGGGCTTGTGCCCCCGGTCGCGGCCCGAACGGCCAAGCCCCTGAGTAATCCGGTCCAGCACGATGGCCAGCATGACGATGCCCAGCCCGCCGACGATGGCCTTGCCCGCGTCAAGCCGGCCCATGGCGCGCAGCACCTCGTTGCCCAAACCCTTGACCGAGATCATTGAGGCGATGACGACCATCGACAGCGACAGCATGATGGTCTGGTTCAGCCCGGCAAGAATGGTCGGCGTGGCCAGCGGCAGCTCTACCTTGCGCAGGATCTGGCCCGGCGTCGCACCAAAGGCGCGGGCGGCCTCGACCACCGCCGGGTTGACACCCCGGATGCCCAGCGAGGTCAGACGCACAAGCGGCGGCAACGCAAAGATGATGGTGACGATCACGCCCGAGACGTTGCCGATGCCAATCATCATCACCACCGGCACCAGATAGACAAAGGCTGGAATGGTTTGCATCGTGTCAAGGATCGGGCGGATGGTGGCCTCGAACCGGTCGTTCTTGCCCGCCAGAACCCCCAGCGGCAGCCCGATCAGCACGCACAGGATCACCGAAGCGATCACGATGGCCAGCGTGGTCATCGCAAGGCCCCAGGCATCGGGCGCCAGAAAGCCCAGGACGGCAAGGCAGGCCACCACGAACCAGGCCGCCCGGCGGCCGGCGGTCTGCCACGCGATCAGGCCCAGGATCACCAGCATGACCAAGGGCGGCACGGCGTGCAGCGCGCTTTCGATGCCGACGATCACGCCGTCAAAGAAGTGCTTGATCGGCTGGATCAGTTCACGGTTCGAGATGGCCCATTGCTTGATGCCATCGGCCCAGGCGCTGATGCCAAGATCAACCGAGGCAAAGGGGTTCAGCCAGTCAAAGGTGTTGTCGGCCATCAGGCAGCCCTCTCTTCATCGCGTCCCTGGATGCCGCGCAGCAGCGCGCGCTTCGACACCACGCCAACCGGCTTGCCTTCGGCGGCAATCAGGATCGGGTGGTCAGTGCTGACGGCAAGATCGACCAGTTCGTTCAGCTTGTCCTCGGGCCGGGCCACCGGCCAGGCGGCGTGGTCCTGCGGGCCGTTTTCCTGCTGGTATTGCGCCAGCGGCTGCATGATGCGCGCCGCGGTCACCAGATCCAGCTTGGAAATCCCGGCCACGAATTCGGCCACATAGTCATCGGCGGGGCGGGTGACGATTTCCTCGGGCGTGCCGATCTGCACCAGAACGCCGTCCTTCATGATGGCGATGCGGTCGCCGATGCGAATCGCCTCATCCAGATCATGCGTGATAAAGACCGTGGTCTTGTGCAGCTCGGCCGAGAGCTGCATGAACGTGCCCTGCAACTGCCGCCGGATCAGCGGATCCAGCGCCGAGAAGGGTTCGTCCATCAAAAGGATGGTCGGATCGGCGGCGATGGCGCGGGCCAAGCCTACGCGCTGCTGCATCCCGCCCGACAATTCGTCGGGATACTTGTTTTCCCAGCCGGTCAGATCCACTGCGGCAATGGCGCGGGCGGCCACTTCGGCCCTTTTGGCCTCGGACACACCGCGGACCTCAAGGCTGAACACCACATTGTCGCGCACCGTGCGGTGCGGCATCAGCGCCATCGACTGAAACACCATGCCGATCTTTTCGGCCCGCAGGCTGCGCAGATCGCGCGGGTTCATGGCGTTGACGTTCTGGCCTTCGATGAGCACCGTGCCCGATGTCGGTTCGATCAACCGGTTGATGTGGCGGATCAGCGTCGACTTGCCCGACCCCGAAAGCCCCATGATGCAAAAGATCTCTCCGCGTCCGACGCTGAAGGTCGCATCCTGAACGCCGACCACGCAATCGAACCGGTCATGGATCTCGCGCTTGGACAGCTTGTCCCTGCGGATCGCCTCCATCGCCTGCTGCGACTTGTCGCCGAAAATCTTCCAGATGCCCTCGCAGCGGATCACGTCCTCGCGTTGCGGTCCAGCCATGCAGAATCCCCCTCTTTGGTGGACTACAATCACAAAACCGTTAAGTATACAACATGTATTTTATTATGCGCGCAGAGGGCAGATTATGTAGACAATATGTATTTTGTGGTTTAGAAAGAAGGTTACCTGACTCGCCGACAGTGCGTTCAGGATGGAGATAACCGTGGAAACCGAGACCCGTAGCAAGAAAACCATCTGCGTCGAGGACTTGCGCCGCAAGATCCTGACCCAGGCGCTGGAGCCGGGGGCCTATCTGGACGAAACCGAACTGTCCGAGGCCTATGGCATTTCGCGCCCGCCGCTGCGCGAGGTGCTGCGGCAGTTGTCGGGCGAAGGCTATGTCGTTCTGCACGAAAACCGGGGCGCGCAAGTGGCGCCGATGACGCACAAGACCCTGCGCAACTTCTTTGTCGCCGCGCCGATGATCTATGCCGCCACCACCCGGCTTGCCGCCGAACATGCCACGCCGGCGCAGGTCGTGCGGTTGAAGGAATGCCAGTGGGCGTTTCGGCAGGCGATTCGCAATGGCGATGCGGCCGAACGCGCCGTTGGCAATCAGCGGTTCCATTCGATCATCGGCGAGATGGCCGACAATGAATTCCTGATCCCCAGCCTGCGGCGCCTGCTGATCGACCACACGCGCATCGGCATGACCTTTTACGACCCGCGCAAGACCGACATGGCCTGTGTCTCGGCCACGGCGGCCGACCAGCACGACCAGTTCATCGCCCTGATCGAAGCGGGCAATGCCGATGCCGCCGCCGATCTGGCGGTGGCGCACTGGGAGCTGTCACGCGCCCAGATCGAAAGTTTCGTCACACCCGCCAGCATCCGTTATCCGCTGGGCCGCGCGCCCGGCGCCGAGGAACAACGAGGAGCCTCATGAAATTCGAAGGAATCTACACGCCGGCCATCACGCCGCACCGCGAGGATGGCAGCATTGATCGCGATGCCTTTGTGGCACAACTGGAATACCTGATCGCCTCGGGGGTGCATGGCATCATCAACGGCGGCTCGACCGGCGAATACTATGCCCAGTCGATGGAAGAGCGGTTGGAGATGGCCAGCCTTGCCCGCGAGGTCACCAAAGGCCGCACCCATCTGATGGTCGGCACCGTGGCGATCCGGCTGGAGGACAGCATCACCATGGCCGAACATGCGGCCAAGATCGGAGCGGACAGCATCCTTGTGGGAAGCCCGCCCTATGCGGTGCCGACCGAACAGGAAAACGCGCTGAACGCGCTGGCCATCGATCGCGCCGCCGACCTGCCGATCATGCTGTATAACTATCCGGGCCGGATGGGCATCAACATGGGCGAGGAGTTCCTTGACCGCGTCGGCCGCAGCCGCAATTTCTGCGCTATCAAGGAATCTTCGGGCGATATCAACCGCGTCCACCTTTTGGCGCGCGATTACCCGCAT
>JALQYS010000412.1 GCA_023254015.1 Paracoccaceae bacterium | reverse complement strand
GCATGACCGGCTGTCCACCCTTGAGGCGGCGCTGGCATGACGGTAAACGGCCCGCCCGACGAGGAAGAGACGGCGGCCGAACGCAAGATGCGCTTTCTTTTTGCCCTGAGAACAAAAGGCGTCACCGATGCCCGCGTGTTGACCGCGATGGAGCGGATCGACCGCGGCCATTTCGTGCGTGGCCTTTTCGCCGAACGCGCCTATGAGGACATGCCGCTGCCCATCGCCTGCGGCCAGACCATCAGCCAGCCCTCGGTGGTGGGGCTGATGACGCAGGCCCTGAACGTGCAGCCGCGCGACACGGTGCTCGAGGTGGGCACCGGCTCGGGCTATCAGGCGGCGGTTCTCAGCCAGCTCGCACGGCGGGTCTATACCGTGGACCGGCACAAGCGGCTGGTGCGCGAGGCGGCGGAGCTGTTCCGCGAGCTGGGCCTGGTGAACATCGTCGCCATGACGGCGGATGGCAGTTTCGGCCTGCCCGAGGTCGCGCCCTTTGATCGCATCCTTGTGACGGCCGCGGCCGAGGACCCGCCGGGCCCCCTGTTGTCGCAGTTGAAGATCGGTGGTATCATGGTCGTGCCGGTTGGCCAGTCCGATACGGTGCAAAGCCTGATCAAGGTGACGCGGCTGGAAAGCGGCTTTGATTACGAAGAGTTGCGCGCGGTGCGCTTTGTGCCTCTGGTCGAAGGGCTGGGCGCGGAGTGAGCTTTTGGCGCGGGATGCGGACAAGGGCCGGGATCAACCCGGCGGAACAGGGCAAGTGAGGCGGTGATGGGCGTGACGCGGACTTCGGTTCTTGGGCTGACGGCGATTGTGCTTTTGTCGGCTTGCGGCGGCGAGCCGATGGATTGGGATTTCCGCAGTGCATCGGCGGGGGGGCTTGATACCACCGATGCCGCGCGGCAGGCCACCGGCCCCCGGCCCGGCGCCGACGGGCGCGGCGTGATTTCCTATCCCGGCTATCAGGTGGCGGTGGCCCGCAAGGGCGATACCGTGGCCTCGGTCGCGGCGCGGGTCGGCATTCCGCCCGCCGATCTGGCCCGGCACAATGCGCTGAAGCCCGAAGATGCCCTGCGCGATGGCGAGGTGCTGTCGCTGCCCACGCGGGTGGCCGCCGCCCCCGCCACGATGCCCGCCCCCGGAGCGGTGATCGGCAGCAGCGCGACGCCGGGGCGGGTCGATGTTTCGACCATCGCCACCACCGCGCTGGACCGCGTTGACAGCACCGCCCCCGCCGCAACCTCTGCCGCAGCCCCTGCCCCCGCCGCCGCGCCCGCCAAGAAGGCCGCCGGCTCGGGGATGGAGCCGACACAGCATCGCGTGGCGCGGGGCGAGACCGCCTTTTCCATCGCCCGCAGCTACAACGTCTCGGCCAAGGCGCTGGCCGACTGGAACGGGCTTGGCCCCGATCTGGCGGTGCGCGAAGGCCAGTATCTGATGATCCCCACCCCCAGCGGCGCGCCGCCGGAAAAGGTGGAAGAGGCCGCAACGGCCCCCGGCACCGGCAGCCCGACGCCCACCCCGCCCTCGGCAAAGGCCCCCCTGCCGGACGAAAAGGTGAAACCCGCCGCCGAAAAGCCGAAAGAGGCCCCGGTGGCAGACATGTCCAGCCAGCGCACGACCGGATCGAAGTTCGCGATGCCGGTCGCGGGCAAGATCATCCGCAGCTATGCCAAGGGCAAGAACGACGGGATCGACATCTCTGCCGCACCCGGCACGGCGGTAAAGGCCGCCGCCGAAGGCACGGTGGCCGCCGTGACCAAGGACATGACTGGCACGCCCATCGTCGTGATCCGCCATGCCGATGGCATCCTGACGGTCTATGCCGGCGTGGATGGGCTGAAGGTTGGCAAGGGGGACAAGGTGACGAAAGGCCAGTCCATCGCCGCCGTGCGCGCGGGCGATCCGGCCTTTGTGCATTTCGAGGTCCGCAAGGGCGTCGACAGCCTCGACCCGCTGCCCTACATCCAATGACGGTGGCAGCCACCCCCTAGGGCGGCGTGGCCCAACCATGGCCCCGCACTCCCCTGCGGCAAAATCGGTTCCTCCCGCGCGGCGATAGGCCAGCGCCTGCCCCGGCGGGCGATAAGCGCCCGCCATGGGCGGGGCGGGCGCTGGCCGTGGCCTTGGGGCCACGGCGGTGCAGTCGGCAACCGCGCGGGGCGGCTTCGGCGATGGCCTCAGCCAAGGCCGGGGCCGCCCCTTCTTCGATGTCAGACCACCGTCACCAGCACCTTGTCGATGCGCAGACCGTCAAGGTCCAGCACCTCGAACCGGTGGCCGTGCGAGGTGAAGCCTTCGCCCAACCCCGGCAGGCGGCGCATCTGGTGCAGGACCAGCCCTGCCACCGTGTCATAATCCCCCGCCAAGTCGCGCGGCAGACCGAGCTTGTCACAGAATTCATCCGCCGGCATCCAGCCCGCGACCAGCAGACTGCCATCCTCGCGCGTGACCATGGCCGGTTCTGCATCGTCATTGCCGGCCACCGCGCCGGTGATCGCCTCAAGCACGTCGCCAGAGGTGATGATGCCTTCGAAATGGCCGTATTCGTCATAGACCAGCGCCAT
>JALQYS010000387.1 GCA_023254015.1 Paracoccaceae bacterium | reverse complement strand
ATCGCTTTGATCACGCCCGCTGCGAAGGCCTCTTCTTTCACGACTGCCCCGATGCGGCGGCGCTGACCGCCCGCATGGGCCCCGAACCCATCGCCCCGCAGGAAACGCCCTTTCCCGGCCCCCTGCCCATCCTGCCCCGCGCCGCCCTGATCGCCCGCGACGACCGCGCCATTCCCCCCGATTGGCAAAGGGCCATGGCGGCAGGCATGGCGCAGGAGGAGCTTGCCTCGGGCCATTGCCCGCATCTGTCGATGCCGGGGCCGCTGGCGCAGGTGATCCATCGCATTTTATCGACATTTCCGGTCGGAAACTGACATGAGTCTTTCCGCCTGACGCGCCAGCCTTTCCGCCAAAGCGGAGGATGGCCCATGAAACTGAAAGACCTCGAAATCTTCGTCGTCGCACCCCCGGCCCCCGGCTGGGGCGGCCGCTACTGGATCTTTCCCAAGATCACCACCGACAATGGCATCGTCGGCTATGGCGAGTGCTATGCCTCGACCGTCGGCCCCAAGGCGATGCGCGCGGTGATCGAAGACGTCTTTGAACGCCACATGCAGGGCACCAGCCCCGAGGACATCGAGCTGATGTATCGCCGGGTCTATTCCTCGGGCTTCACCCAGCGGCCTGACCCCACGGTGATGGGGGCCTTCGCCGGGCTTGAGATCGCCTGCTGGGACATTCTGGGCAAGGCGCGCAACCGCCCGGTCTGGGCGCTGCTGGGCGGCAAGATCAACCAGAAGATCCGCAGCTATACCTATCTTTACCCCAAGCCGGGCGAGGACGCCTCCGAGTTCTGGGTGAACCCCGACATGAACGCCGAAGCGGCGGCGCGCTATGTCAAGATGGGCTTTACCGCGATCAAGTTCGATCCGGCCGGCCCCTATACCATCCGGGGCGGGCATGAGCCGGCCATGTCCGACATCAGCCGCTCGGTCGCGTTCTGCAAGGCGATCCGCGAGGCGGTGGGCGACAGGGCCGACCTGCTCTTTGGCACCCATGGCCAGTTCACCACCCCCGGCGCCATCCGTCTGGGCCGCGAGCTGGAGCCTTACAACCCGCTGTGGTACGAAGAGCCGATCCCGCCAGACAACCTGCTGGAATTCGCCGAGGTGGCGCGCCATGTCCGCGTCCCCCTGGCCACGGGCGAGCGTCTGAGCACCAAGGCAGAATTCGGCACGCTGTTGCGCGCGGGCGGGGTGAAGATCCTGCAACCGGCGCTGGGGCGGCTGGGCGGCATCATGGAGGCGAAAAAGCTTTCGGCCATCGCCGAAATCTTCAACGCCGAGATGGCCCCGCATCTTTACGCAGGCCCGGTGGAATGGGCGGCCAATGTGCATCTGGCAGCCTCGATCCCGAACCTGCTGATTGCTGAAACCATCGAAACCGGCGGCGAATTCCACCTCAAGCTCATCAAGAACACGATCCAGTGGGACGACGGCTACATCCTCCCGCCCGATGCCCCCGGTCTGGGCATCGACTTTGACGAGGATCTTGCCCGCGCCCACCCCTATACCGGCACCGGACTGCATCTGCAGATGCAAGAGGCCCCTTGCGACTATCGCAATGGCAACCGCTTTGAAGGCGGGGCGCCGGCGGCCAATCCGGGCACCTGAGCCCGCAGGTTGCCCCGCCCCGATGATCCGGGGCGGGTTCACCGCCCCGGGGTCACTCGGCGGCCATCGCCACAGGCTGGGCCGTGCCGCGATAGAACGCCTGCGCCGCCGCCACGCCACTGCCCAGTCTGATCGGCCAGCCCAGATCGGCCATGCACATTTCGGCCGTGGCAAGGCCCGCCAGCACCATCACATCGGTCAGCATCCCCAGATGGCCGATGCGGAACACCTTGCCGGCGACCTCGCCCAGCCCCACGCCAAAGGCGACGCCGTATTTCTGCGCGGCCAGTTGCACCAGCTCGGTGCCGTTGCAGCCTTCGGGCACCACAACGGCCGTGATCGTATCCGAGTAAAGATCGGGCAAGGCGGCGCAGGGCCTCATGCCCCAGGCGGCCACGGCACGGCGCACCCCTTCGGCCAGGCGGTGGTGGCGGGCATAGACGGCCTCCAGCCCCTCTTCCTCCAGCATCTCGATGCTGCGGGCCAGCCCGGCAATCAGGCCAACCGGCGGCGTATAGGGAAAGCCGCCCGTGGCATTGCTGCGGATCTGGTCGCCAAAGTCGAAGAAACAGCGCGGCAGGCGGGCGGTTTCCATCGCCGCCAGCGCCTTGGGCGAGACGCCCAGAATGGCAAGACCAGCCGGCAGCATGAACCCCTTCTGGCTGCCCGCCACCGCGATATCGACGCCCCAGGCGTCAAACGAGAAGGGCATTGAGGCGATCGAGGACACGCCATCGACAAACAGCATCGCAGGATGGCCCGCGGCGTCCATCGCGCGGCGGATGCCCGCAATGTCCGACCGCACACCGGTGGCGGTTTCGTTATGGGTGGCCAGCACCACCTTGATCCGATGATCGCGGTCAGCCCGCAGGGCCGCCTCGATCCGCGCCAGCGGCGCGCCCTGCCCCCAGGGGGTTTCAAGGATCTCGACCGTCAGGCCATGACGCAGACAGAGGTCGATCCAGCGGTGCGAAAACATGCCGAACCGCGCGGCCAGCACCGTGTCGCCGGGCGAGAGCGTGTTGGAAATCGCCGCCTCCCAGCCGCCTGTGCCGGTCGAGGGCAGAAGGAACACCTCGCCCGCCCCCATCTGCAACACCCGCTTCACCCCCGCGACGGCGGGGCGGAACATGCGCCCGAAGGCGGGCGAGCGGTGATCGATTGTCGCAATGTCGCAGGCCTTGCGCAATTCCTCGGGCATGTTGGTCGGGCCGGGAATGAAAACCGGGTTCTGGGCGGACATGGTGTAGCTCCCTGTTGATCGGGTCAGGTTAGGACCGCCACACCATCGAGGCAATTTTTTCGAAAAGGTTTTTCATTTATTGAAAAATACGGTAAAGACATTGAAAATCAACGGGCAAGGGTTTTTCAGCGCCATGACCGAAACCACGCGCCCCCGGGGGCGGCCCAAGGCCTTTCACGACAAGACCGACCAGAACACCATTCAGGCGCTGGACCGGGCCATGGGACTGCTGGAGATTCTGGCCGCTCATCCCGGCCTGACCTTGTCGGATCTGGCGCAGATGTCGGGTCAGGCGGTGGCGACGGTCTATCGCGCGCTGGTCACGCTGCAGGCCCGCGGCATGGTCGAACTGGAGGATCCCGGCCAGCTTTGGCACATCGGCGGCGGGGCGTTCCGGGTGGGTTCGGCCTTTTTGCGCCGCACCAAGGTGGTGGAACGGGCGCGCGGGGCGATGGAGGCCCTGATGCGCGACACGGGCGAGACCGCCAACCTTGGGGTCGAGGTCGGCGACGAAGTGCTGTTTCTGGCCCAGATCGAAACCCATCAGGCCATCCGCGCCTTCTTTCCGCCGGGCACCAAGGGGCCGATGCATGTCTCGGGCATCGGCAAGGCGCTGATGGCCTGGTATGATCCGGCGAAGCTGGCCGGCATCATCGCGCGGCGCGGGCTGGAGCGCTTTACCCCCGCCAGCCTGACCACGCCCGAGGCGCTGGCCGCCGATCTGGCCGCCACCCGCGCCCGCGGCTTTGCGATTGACGATCAGGAAAAGGCGATGGGCATGCGCTGCGTCGCCGCGCCCATCTTCAACGCCCATGGCGCGCCAGTGGCGGGTCTGTCGGTGTCGGGCCCTGCCTTCCGCATGGACCTGCCCGAGGCCCCGCGCCTTGGTGCGCTGGTGCGGGCGGCGGCCGATCAGGTGACAGAGGCGACGGGCGGCATACGTCCAGTTTGATCAAAGCCGCAGACCGGCCCTTGCGCGCCGTATCCTGCCGTGATGATCTGCCGACAACTCAGGAGGGGGCGATGAATATCTTCATCAATGGCTTTGGCCGCATTGGCCGCTCGGTGCTGCGGGCCTGGGCGCAAGGGGCGGCTCCCGGCCTGCAGATCGTCGGCATCAACGACATCGCTGCACCGGACATGTGCGCCTATCTCTTTGAATTCGACAGCGTCTTTGGCCCCTGGCGCGGCAGCGTCGCGCTGGAAGGTGGCGCGCTGGTGGTGGATGGCCGCGCCATCCCGCTGCACCGGACGGCGGATATTTCCGGGCTGAACCTGTCGGGCGTCGACCTGGTGATGGAATGCACCGGCCGGGCCGATGCCCGCGAGGTGGCCGAACGCGGCCTGAGGGCGGGGGCGGCGCGGGTGCTGATCTCGGGCCCGTCCAAGGCCGCCGATCTGACCGTGGTTCTGGGGGCAAATGCGCATGAACTGGCGGGGCAGCCCATCGTCTCGAATGCCTCTTGCACCACCAATGCGCTGGCGCCCTTGGCGCGGCTGATCCACGAACATTGGGGCGTGGTGACCGGGTCGATGACGACGATACACTGCTATACCGGCAGCCAGCCCACCGTGGACGCCCCCGCCGCCGACTTTTCCCGCTCGCGCGCCGCGGCGCTGTCGATGGTGCCGACGACAACCAGCGCCCAGCGCCTGCTGGATACCGTGCTGCCCCAGATCGCCGGGCGGATCGAAGGATCCGCCGTGCGGGTGCCGACGGCCAGCGTCTCGGCGGTGGATCTTGTGGTGATGACCGACCGCCCCGCCACGGCCGAGGCGGTGAATGCGGTGCTGGC
>JALQYS010000362.1 GCA_023254015.1 Paracoccaceae bacterium | reverse complement strand
TGACGGCAGGCCCGTGGCACTGGTGGGGACGAACGGGGCGGGCAAGACCAATATTCTTGAGGCGGTTTCGCTGCTGTCGCCCGGTCGCGGACTGAGGCGCGCGGCGGCCGAGGATCTGGCGCGGCGTCCCGAGCGGCTGGGATGGAAGATCGCGGCCGAGGTCGTTGGCATTGCGGCGGCGCATGAGGTGGAAACCGGGGCCTCACCCGGTGAGTCTCGGCATATCAGGATCGACGGCAAGGCCGCGCCGCAATCGGCGCTGGGACGGATCCTGCGCATCCTGTGGCTGGTGCCGGCGATGGACCGCCTGTGGATCGAGGCGGCCGAGGGGCGCCGGCGGTTTCTGGACCGGATCGCGCTGTCTTTCACCCCCGACCATGCCGAGATGTCGTTGGCCTATGAAAAGGCGATGCGCGACCGCAACCGGCTGCTGAAGGATCAGGTCACGGATGCCCGCTGGTATGGGGCGCTGGAGGCGCAGATGGTCGAGGCGGGCACGGCGATCATTGCCAATCGCGAGGCCGCTTTGGCGCGGCTGGCCGCGTCGCAGGACGGGTCCTCGGCCTTTCCGCACGCCGCGCTTGCCCTCACGGGGCCGGAGGGAGGCCCGGATCTGCCCGCCGAGGATCTGGCACAAGCCCTTGCCGAAGGGCGCCGCCGCGACATGGCCGCGGGGCGCACGCTGGCCGGACCGCACCGCAGCGACCTTCGGGCGGTCTATCAGGCCAAGGGCGTGCCAGCCGACCAATGTTCGACCGGCGAGCAGAAGGCCCTTCTTATCAGCCTGATCCTGGCCAATGCCCGGGCGCTGGCGGCCGATCTGGGACGCGCCCCGGTTCTGCTGCTGGATGAGGTTGCGGCCCATCTGGACATTCACCGCCGCGCCGCCCTTTATGACGAGATCTGTGCCCTTGGCGCGCAGGCGATCATGACAGGCACCGAAGCCGGGCTGTTCGAGGCCCTTGGCCACCGGGGGCAGGTGATGACCTTGCGCGACGAGGGCGGCCAATCGATGGTGAGCGCATGATCCCGCAGCGCGTGACGCTGATAACCCTTGGCGTGGCCGAGATGGACCAGGCGCGGGCGTTCTATGCCCGTCTTGGCTGGAAAGAGCATCGCGACAGTCAGCCGGGTGTTGCGTTTTTCCAGATGCAAGGGCAGGCTCTGGCCCTGTTCGGGCTTGCCGATCTGGCGGCCGATCAGGGACGCCCCGGTGCCAGCCTCGGGAGCGGGGCTGTAGCTCTTGCGCAGAACTTCGCCACAGAGGCCGACGTGGATGCTGCCTTTGCCGCAGCGCTTGCAGCCGGGGCGACCGCGCTGAAGCCGCCGGAAAAGGTGTTCTGGGGCGGCTATTCGGGCTATTGGGCAGACCCGGATGGTCATGTCTGGGAAGTGGCGATGAACCCGTTCTGGCCCCTTAATGACGATGGCAGCCTGACCCTGCCGGAAAGTGCATGATGACGATCAGCTGGTATGAACTGGGCATCTATGCCCTTGGCATGATTGGGCTTTGGGCGGTTCCAGGCCCTGTCTGGGTGGCCTTGATGGCGCGGGCATTGTCGGGCGGGTTCGCAGCCGCCTGGCCCTTGGCGGTGGGGGTGGCCCTGGGTGATCTGGTCTGGCCTTTGCTGGCCATTCTGGGCCTCAGCTGGGTGGAAAGCACCTATGGCGACTTTCTGTCGATCCTGCGCTGGGTGGCGGCGGTGATCTTTCTGTTCATGGGCTACACCCTGATCCGCAAATCCGGCACGCTGGGCGATGCCGACAGCCGGCTGACAAGGCCCGGCATCTGGGCGGGGTTTTCGGTGGGTCTGGCCGCGGTGATCGGCAACCCCAAGGCGATCTTGTTCTATATGGGTGCGCTGCCCGGCTTCTTCACCCTGGGCCGCCTGACGGCCGTGGACATTGGCCTTATCATCGGGGTTTCTGCCCTTATTCCCATGGCCGGCAACCTTGGCCTTGCGGTGTTTCTGGATCGAGCGCGGAGGTTGCTGTCCAGCCCCGAAAGCGTGCGGCGGATGAACGTCATTTCGGGCATGCTGCTCATCGGGGTGGGTCTGGCGATTCCCTTCCTGTGACCCCAAATCTTGTGTCCAAGGCGTGACATTGCCCCCCTGAACCGCTATAAATCGCGGGCAATTCAAGGGATGCAGACCACATGGCCGAAGAGCCCAAAAAGACCGAAAGCTACGGCGCAGATTCCATCAAGGTTCTCAAGGGCTTGGAGGCTGTTCGCAAGCGTCCGGGCATGTATATCGGCGATACCGATGATGGCTCGGGCCTACACCACATGGTCTATGAAGTGGTGGACAACGGCATTGACGAGGCGCTGGCCGGTCACGCCACCGCTGTCACGGTAAAAATCCACGCGGACGACAGCGTTTCGGTGCGGGACAACGGCCGCGGCATTCCGGTTGACATGCACGCCGAAGAGGGTGTCTCGGCAGCCGAGGTCATCATGACCCAGCTGCATGCGGGTGGCAAATTCAACAACACCGACGAGGGCGGCAATGCCTACAAGGTGTCGGGCGGCCTGCATGGCGTGGGCGTTTCGGTGGTTAACGCGCTGTCGGAATGGCTGGAGCTGCGGGTCTGGCGCAACGACACCGAATATCGCGCCCGGTTCGAGCATGGCGAATGCACGGTGCATGTGCATGAGGTGGGCCCTGCCCCCGGCGAGCGTGGCACCGAGGTGCGGTTCATGGCCAGTGCCAAGACCAACCGGCCCGACGGCACGTTCAGCAATCTCGACTACAGCTTCAAGACGCTGGAAACCCGGTTGCGTGAACTGGCCTTCCTGAATTCGGGCGTGCGGATCATCCTTGAGGATGAACGCCACGCCGAGCCGCAGCGGATTGAGCTGTTCTATGAAGGCGGCGTGCGCGAATTCGTCAAATACATTGACCGGTCCAAGCAATCGGTCATGCCCGAACCGATCTATATGGTGGGCGAAAAGAACGGTATCGGCGTGGAAGTGGCGATGTGGTGGAATGACAGCTACCACGAAACCGTGCTGCCCTTTACCAACAACATCCCCCAGCGCGACGGCGGCACGCATCTTGCGGGCCTGCGCGGGGCGCTGACCCGCACGATCACCGCCTATGCCCAGTCATCCGGGATCGCCAAGAAGGAAAAGGTGGATTTCACCGGCGACGACGCGCGCGAGGGGCTGACCTGCGTTCTGTCGGTCAAGGTGCCCGACCCGAAGTTCTCCAGCCAGACCAAGGACAAGCTGGTCAGCTCCGAAGTGCGCCAGCCGCTGGAAAGCCTGATGGCCGACAAGATGGTGGAG
>JALQYS010000311.1 GCA_023254015.1 Paracoccaceae bacterium | reverse complement strand
CCTCAAGCACGTCGCCAGAGGTGATGATGCCTTCGAAATGGCCGTATTCGTCATAGACCAGCGCCATATGCTGCGGGGCGGTGCGCAGGATTTCCAGCACATCCAGCGCGTCGGCGCGGTCAGAGACCACCGGCACCTCCTGCATCAGCGCCTTGACATCCAGCGCCTCGCGCCGGGACACGGCGTTGAAGGCATCGGCCAGCGTGACAATGCCCAGAACCTCACCCGTCTCGCGGTTTTCCACCGGCACGCGCGGGCGGCCGATACGGCGCAGGGCGGCCACGGCCTCGGGGCCGGTCATGTCCAGCGCCAGCATCTCGACATCGCGGCGCGGGGTCATCAGCGCCTTGGCCGAGCGGTCCGACAGGCGCATGACGCCCGCCATCATCTCGCGCTCCTCATCCTCCAGCACGCCGCCTTCGTGGGCTTCGGCCAGAATGGTGTGCACCTCTTCCTCGGTCACGCGGTTGCTGCTGTCGCCGCGCTGGCCCATCAGCCACAGCATCGCCCGGCCGGACCGGTCCAACAGCCAGACCAGCGGCGCCGACACCTTGGACAGCACCGTCATCGCAGGCGCCATGGTGATGGCGATCTTTTCAGGGTCGCGCAGCGCCAGCTGCTTGGGCACCAATTCGCCCACGATCAGCGAGACATAGGTGATCGCCACCACAACCCCACCGACCCCCAGATTCGTCGCCCATTCAGCCGGCAGGCCCTGTGCCGCCAGACTTTCTGCCAGACGCGCGCCCAGCGTCGCCCCCGACAGCGCCCCCGACAGAACTCCCACCAGCGTGATGCCGATCTGCACGGTGGACAGGAACCGCCCCGGATGTTCGGCCAGCCGCAGGGCCGCCGCCGCCCCCCGGCTTTTCGCCTCCATCGGTTTCAAACGGGCAGGACGGGCCGACACGATGGCCAGTTCCGACATGGCCAGCACACCGTTCAGGCAGATCAGGCCAAGGATAATCAGGATTTCAACGATCATGGTAGGCGCAGAATTGGGCCTGCCCCCGGCAATTGCAAGGGCAAAGCCGATCAGGCCCGAATTGCGACGCCCTCGCGGGCCGCAAGGTCACAGAAGAACTGCCAGGCCACCCGGCCCGAGCGGCTGCCGCGCGTGGCCTGCCATTCGATGGCCTCGGCCCGCAGCCGGTCGGCTGGAATGGTCATGCCATGTGCGCCGCAATAGCCGCGGATCATCTCAAGATACTGATCCTGATCGCAGGGATGGAAGCCCAGCCACAGACCGAACCGATCGGACAGCGAAACCTTCTCTTCGATCGCCTCGGTCGAGTGGATCGCGGCCTGGGTTTCGTTTTCAATCATGTCGCGCGGCATCAGGTGGCGCCGGTTCGAGGTGGCATAGAAGATCACATTCGCCGGCCGGCCCTCGATGCCGCCATCCAGCACCGCCTTGAGCGATTTGTAATGCTGGTCGTCATGGCTGAAGGAAAGATCGTCGCAGAACAGGATGAACCGGAACGGCGCCGCGCGCAGGTGGTTCAACAGCCGCCCGACCGAAGGCAGATCCTCACGGCTGAGTTCCACGATCTTCAGCGGCTGCCCCTCGGCCACTACCTGCGCATGGATGGCCTTCACGAGGCTCGATTTCCCCATGCCGCGCGCGCCCCAAAGCAGGGCGTTGTTCGCCGGCAGACCGGCCGCGAAATGCCGGGTATTGGCCAGAAGCGTATCGCGCGAGCGGTTGATGCCCACCAAAAGCCCCAGATCCACCCGGCTGACCTGCGCGACAGGCTCCAGCCGGTCGGGGGCGGTGTGCCAGACAAAAGCCTCGGCTGCGGTGAAATCGGGTGCGGCGGCAGGGGCGGGCGCCAGACGTTCCAGCGCCTCGGCAATACGGATCAGCGGGTCGGTCATGCCTTGGTCTCGTCCTCTTCGTCGTCCTCTTCCCACAGGCCTTCGGCCCGCAACTCTGCCTCGCGCCGCTTTTCAATGCGGTGGATCAGAAAGATCGACACTTCATAAAGCGGATAGACCGCGAAAAACAGGATCAGCTGGCTCATCACATCCGGGGGCGTCACGATGGCCGCGACGATCAGGATGATGACGATGGCATAGCGCCGCATCGCTTTCAGCCCGCCCGAGGTGATCAGCCCCGCCTTGCCCATCAGCGTCAAAAGCACGGGCAGCTGGAAGCACAGGCCGAAGGCGATGATGAGCTTCAGCGAGATGTCCAGCGTTTCGTTGACCTTGCCCTGAAAGACGATCTTGATGCCGGTCGAGGCCACGGGCGCGGCCGGCACATGATCGGGCACATCCGTCAGCGCCGGGATGATCGCCGAGACCACCGAAGAGGCGTCGGCAAACCCAAGGAAGAAGTCCATCGCAATCGGCGTCACGACGAAATGCGAGAAGGCCGCCCCGATCAGGAACAGGACCGGCGAGGCGATGAGGAAGGGCAGAAACGCATTCTTTTCCGACCGGTACAGCCCCGGCGCGATAAAGCGCCACAGCTGATAGGCAATCACCGGGAAGGCCACGGCAAAGCCCGCCACCATGGAAATCCGCACAAGGGTAAAGAAATACTCTTGCGGCGAGGTGTATTGCATCACCGGGTTCGGATCGCCCAGGGCCCGCATCGACAGCTCGATCGGGTGCAGCATGAAATCCAGGATCGGCTCGGCCACGACGAAACAGGCGATGATCGCCACGATATAGGCCAGAACCGCATAGATCAGCCGGTTGCGCAGCTCGGCCAGGTGTTCGATCAGCGGGGCTGCGGAATTGTCGATGTCGTCGGACTTGGTCATGCTTCGGGGGCCTTGTTGTCGGCGGGGGTCGCGGCGGGTGCGGGGGCCGGGGTGTCCAGCGCCTTCAGCTTTTCGGCGGTTTCCCGCAAGATGGCCTCTTTCGCGGCCTTCTTCTCATAAAGCGCCGCCGTGTTGGGGCCGATGGCCGCCGGCGCCGTGCCCTCCGACCCGGCAAGCGGGACGGCGGGCGTCGTTGCATCGAACACGGGCGCCTCGACCGGGGCGGCTGGCGTTGCCCCGACCGGCCCGCCCGGCTTCAGCGGCTGGCTGGGCTTGGCCGCGTTCTTGATCGGGTCCCATTTCTCGAACTTGTCGACCGCGTCCTTGACCGCGTTCAACCCCATTGATTTGGGATCGGTCGCCGCGCGCAGATCCTTGGCGACATCCGCCACGCCGGTTTCATTCGCCGCCTGTTCCATGGCGCGGGAAAACTCGCGCGACATGGCCCGCAGCTTGGCGGTCAGCCGCCCCAGCTGGCGGAACATTTCCGGCAGGTCCTTGGGGCCGATGACGATCAGCGCCACGATCCCGATCACCAGAAGTTCGGACATGCCAAGGTCCATTCGACCCTCCGCCTGTTGAGGTTAATGCAGAAAAAACGCCCGTATCGCCCGATCAGGCCTTGTCTTTTTCGGCCGGGGTCACGTCCTTGGCGACATCGACCTTGGCATCCTCGATCTCTTTCTGGCCGTCATTCACGCCCTTCTTGAAGGCGGTGATGCCCTTGCCGACCTCGCCCATCAAGGACGAAACCTTGCCCTTGCCGAACAGGACAAGAACCACGACAGCGATGAGAAGAAGGCCGGGAAGGCCGATGTTGTTCAGCATGGGATCTCTCCATTTCTGGGCCGCGCCTTGCGGCCTGTTGTCATCTTGCTGCCATGCTAGCGGCGGGGGCCGGGCAAAGTGTAGGGCGAAACGTGCTGGCTTTCGGGCTAACTGACATGATAATGTCAGCAGGTCAGGAGGCCAGATCATGCACCGCACCGACAGGTTGTTCGAACTGGTGCAGATTCTGCGCGACGGGCGATTGCACCGCGCTGCCGATCTGGCCGTCGCGCTGGGGGGTGTCTCACTGCGCACGATCTGGCGCGACATGGCCACGCTGATCGCCTCGGGCATGCCGATCGAGGGGGAGCGGGGCGTCGGCTATGTCTTGCGCGCGCCCACCACCCTGCCGCCCCTGATGCTGACAGCGGCCGAGATGGAGGCCCTGCGCGCCGGTCTGCGGCAGGTGGCGGCGGGCGGGGATGAAACGCTGGCGCGCGGGGCGCGCAGCCTTGCCGCGAAGATCGGGGCTGTGGCCCCTGCCCCGCGCCCCCATGACGAGGATGATCTCTTTGCCTTCAGCAAGGCGGCGTCCACGGCGGCCGAAGCGGTTCTTCCTGTGCTGCGGGCGGCGATCCGGGCCGGGCGCGAGCTGCACCTGACCTGTCTGGACAGCGCCGATCACGCCTTTGACCTGACCGTCACCCCCCTGCGCCTGACAAGGCGCGGCGACCGGCGGGTGCTGCAGGCCACCGCAAGCGAAGATCAGGCAAGGCTGGAGCTGTGGCTGGACCGGATTCTGGCCGCCGAGCCGGTGGATTAGGCGTCAGGCCGCCGGAAAGACGAAACAGCGGTCGCGGCGGATCATCAGCCACAGCACCGTGCCGGGTTTGGGCAGGAACACCCCGGGCACCGAGGCGGTCAACGAGAGGCCGCCATCATCCATGGCGAAATCGACCAGACTTTCGCGCCCCAGAAACCGCGCCCGCACCACCGTGCCCCGCGCCGGGGTGCCATCCTGCACCGTGGGATTGGGGCCGCGCCCGCCCCGGTCAAAGTCGATCTTCAGATGCTGGGGGCGGATCACGATATCCACCGGTGTGCCA
>JALQYS010000255.1 GCA_023254015.1 Paracoccaceae bacterium | reverse complement strand
ACCAAGCTCGCCCGTGGCCAAGATCGCCTTCACATGCGCATCGCCACAGGCGGCGCGGAAATCGCGCATCTCGTCGTAAAGCGCCTGCCAGTTGCCGGTCAGAACATGGCGGCGCGAGATCACGATGTCGATCTCGCGGGCGCCGGCGCGGACGCTCTCGCCGATCTCGGCCATGCGCAGATGCAGGGGCGACAGCCCCGCCGGAAAGCCGGTCGAGACCGCCGCAACCGGGATATTGCTGCCCTCCAGCGCGCGCACGGCGGTTTCCACCATCTCGTGATAGACGCAGACTGCGCCCACGGTCAGCCCGGGCAGGCCCAGCGCCTCGAGCATCTCGGGCCGCACCGGTTGCCGCGCCTTGGCGCACAGCCGTTTCACCCGGCCCACCGTGTCATCGCCGGACAGCGTCGTCAGGTCGATCAGCGAGATCGCCTTCAAAAGCCAGGCCGCCTGGAATTCCTTTTTTACTGTGCGCCGCCCGCCAAGGCTGCCGGCCCGGCGTTCGATGGCCGACGTATTGGCCTGCACCGAGGCGACCCAGTCCAGATCCAGATCCATCCCCGGATTGCGGGCATGGGCCAGCTGCGGCAACAGGTTTGGCGGAGCGGTTGTGGGTTCGGTCGGCATCTGTGGTCGGCCCCTGGCGGCATCTGATGGCCAAAGCCTGCCATGGCTGGCTTTGGCCTGTCCAGCGGCAGGGCGGTTCAATCGGCGAAAGCCGGACAATGATGGCAAGAGCCGGCGAACCTGAAACGGACCCTGGCTATACCAATTTAAGACCAATCACCCGACCCTCGGGCCGGTCCTCGTTCCGGACAGGCAGACAGCCGGGTGAGAGCGGAATCGCGGCCGCAACTTGCGGGCGGGGCCGTGGCCCGGGCCGAGTGCCTGCTTCGACACATCGACCTGAACCTTTCCCTCGCAAGACTGGCCCCCTCTCCACAGATGAAATGTGCGATCTCAGACCCAGCTGTGCGCGCTGCTCTTCCTCAGCGCCTCTCTGAAACGTGACTTGTAGAGATCCGCAGTTCCCGTGCCGCGACAGGCGTATCCAGATGCGTTGGGAACCTTCAGGCGGCACAACCACTTTTGGTGCGGTCGATCAGACAACGGATACAGAACCACCCGTCCATCGCGGCATGATTGCTGATTTATCACTTTTGCCATGTCACAAAGGCAACACGACCCATGTTTGCCATAAACCGCAATACTTATTGCAATAATGCATATGCGGGCAGCGGCTCATAGATGTCACGCGAGACCGACATGTTTTCGGGGAATAAATGGTGCTGCAAGAGAGGATTGAACTCTCGACCTCTCCCTTACCAAGGGAGTGCTCTACCACTGAGCTACTGCAGCGCCGTTCGCCTTGGCCGGGGCTTCCTGCCGGGCGTGGCGGCTGATTAGACGTAATTTCGGGGGGGCGCAAGAGGCTTTTCGCATCCCTTCTGGACGCTTTTTGCGCCCTGAGATATGGAGGGTTCATGCAGGACACCCCCAGCAAGGCAAAGGCCGCGAAAGCAGGGCCAGAAAGTCGCGAAGCGCGGCTGAAGGCGGCGCTCAAGGCGAATATGGCGCGGCGCAAGGCGCAGGCGCGATCGCGCGCGGCCGATGCCAAGGATCTGGCGGACAATGAGAAAGAGGACGAGTAGGCGATGGA
The DNA here is from genome assembly GCA_023254015.1 of Paracoccaceae bacterium. Classification (GTDB taxonomy): domain Bacteria; phylum Pseudomonadota; class Alphaproteobacteria; order Rhodobacterales; family Rhodobacteraceae; genus Tabrizicola_A. Next base: position 9,187 of record JALQYS010000255.1, on the reverse strand, counting down.
TTCGATTCTGGTGAAGGGCAATGGCGCGCTGAACGGGGTGATTCCGATCGCCGGGGCCAAGAATGCCTGCCTTACGCTGATGCCCGCGACGCTGCTCAGCGACGAGCCGCTGACGCTGACCAACGCGCCGCGCCTGTCGGACATCCGCACCATGACCCAGCTTCTGGGCAGTCTGGGGGCCGAGGTGGCCAACCTGCAGGATGGTCAGGTGCTGGCCATGTCGAGCCATGACATCTCGAACCACACCGCCGATTATGACATCGTGCGCAAGATGCGCGCCTCGATTCTGGTTCTGGGGCCGATGCTGGCGCGCGACGGCCATGCCATCGTCTCGCTGCCCGGCGGCTGTGCCATCGGCGCGCGGCCGGTGGATCTGCACCTCAAGGCCCTGGAGGCGATGGGGGCCGAACTTGACCTGCGCGAGGGCTATGTTCATGCCAAGGCGCCCGGTGGGCGGCTGAAGGGGGCTGTCGTCGAATTCCCCTTCGTGTCGGTTGGTGCCACGGAAAACGCGCTGATGGCCGCCACGCTGGCCCGTGGCACGACGGTTCTGAAAAACGCGGCGCGCGAGCCTGAGATTGTCGATCTGGCACAGTGCCTGCGCAAGATGGGCGCGCAGATCGAGGGCGAGGGCACGTCCACCATCACCATTCAGGGCGTCGACCGGCTGCATGGCGCGACCCACCCGGTGGTGACCGACCGGATCGAACTGGGCACCTATATGCTGGTCCCGGCCATTGCGGGCGGCGAGGTGGAATGTCTGGGCGGCCGGCTGGATCTGGTGGGGGCCTTTGCCGAAAAGCTGGATGAGGCCGGGATCGATGTGACCGAAACCGCGCGGGGGCTGAAGGTGAAGCGCCGGGGCGACCGGGTGCGCGCGGTCAATGTGGTGACCGAACCCTTCCCCGGCTTTCCAACCGATCTGCAGGCGCAGATGATGGCGCTTTTGTGCACCGCCGACGGGGTGTCGGTGTTGGAAGAAAAGATCTTTGAAAACCGCTTCATGCATGCCCCGGAACTGACGCGGATGGGCGCGCGGATCGAGGTGCATGGCGGCACTGCCACCGTGACCGGGGTGCCAAAGCTGAAGGGCGCGCGCGTGATGGCGACCGATCTGCGCGCCTCGGTGTCACTGATCCTTGCCGCGCTGGCGGCCGAGGGGGAAACCGTGGTCAGCCGGGTCTATCACCTTGACCGGGGCTATGAGCGGGTGGAAGAAAAGCTGCGCGCCTGCGGTGCCCATATCGAACGGATTGCCGGATGACCGATGCAAGGTTTCAGGATGGGGACGAAGGCCCGCTGCGGCTGCGGGCGCTGACGCCCGACGACATGCCGGTGCTGGCTGCGCTGGTGCAGGATGCGGTCTTTCCGATCACCGAGATGACCTTTGTGCGCCCGCGTCGGCGCTTTGCCATCCTGCTGAACCGCTTTCGCTGGGAGGACCGCGAGGCTGCGGCCCGCGAAAACCGCGCCTTTGAACGGGTGCAGGCGCTGTTGACGGTGGAAAACGTGCAGGCGGTGCGCAGTCAGGGGATCGACCGGGGCGACAAGGACATGATTCTGTCGCTCCTGGACATCAGCTATGCCGGGCCCGCCGATGGGCCCGGCCAGCTGCGGCTTACTCTGGCGGGCGACGGGGCGATCGAGCTGGATGTCGAGGCCCCCGAAGTCATGGTGCGCGACACCACCCGGCCTTATCGCGCGGTTTCGGGCAAGGCCCCCAGCCACGACTGACCGGGGCGCCCTGCGCGACAGGCGTGAACCCGGTCACTCCGAAGCGGCGTGGCCGTCCTTGCCGATTTGCAAAAGGCCGTCAAAGCTGTCGAACAGCTCGACCGATTTCGGGTCGATGGTGCTTTCGGCCGCGCGTGTGGCTGTCAGAAGGCTTTCGGCCTCGGGCAGGGCAAGACCAAGGCCCACCAGCGTTTCGGTCTGCATCAGGGCCGAGCCCGCGCAATGTTCGACGAACCAGCCCTGCGCTTCCTTGCGCAGAAAGGCCCGGCCGCCCTTGTCGCCCTGCGCCCAGCCGGCAATGGCAACCTGGCCCTGAACGGTGACGGGGGCGACGGTCAGCGGGGTTTCGGGCGTGTCGAACTGCGCCTTCAGCAGGGCGATGATGTCGGCGCTGTCGTCGCCCGTCATCGCCACCGTCGTCCCGCCATGGCCATGCGCTGCCCCGTCGGGGCCATGTCCCATGGCCGAATGCTCCATCGTCGTGTGGTCGGCACCGTCGGCCGGGTCGACCATGAACGACATCTCGATCCGGCCGGCCTGTTCAAAAACCAGCACGGCCGGCACCATCTGGCCCTCGACCAAGGGCTGCGTCAAGCCCATCAGCATGATGTGATAGCCGCCCGGCTCCAGCACCACGGTGTCTTGTGCCGGGATCTCCAGCGCCTCGACATGGGCCATGCTGGCCACGCCATTTGCGTCAACCATGCTTTGGTGCAGCATGGCGCTTTGCGCTGCGGGGGTTTCCACGCCGATCAGCCGGTCGGGATGCTCGCCCGTGTTCGAGATGCCCATATAGCCCGCCGCCGCCATCGCACCTGCCGCGGGTTGGGGAATATTGGGGTGGATGATCTCGATGCTGCCTTTGGCAACGCTGTGGGCGAGGACTGGCGTTGACAGCAGCAGCGCGGCCAAGAGGCCAAGGAAGGTTTTCACGGGTTCTGTCCTTTCTGGTCGGGTTGGTTTCGGTCTGGACGGGGCCGTCCGGTCTGGGCAATCTGGCAAAAAGGGCCCCGTCCGACAGTGGCCGGACGGGGCCAGTCAAGGCCCGGCCCCACGGGAAGAGGGGCGGGACCACCGGCCTTGCGGGATATCGGGACGCCTCCCCCCGCAAGGCCGGGCAATCTATCCACCCGCCGGCGGCATCATCCGGCGCGCCCGGGCAGGGTGACTTTCGGGCCAGGGGTCCGAAAGGCGGGGATCGGTGAGGAAGTTCTGATCGGTCAGGCTTTCCAGAAAGGCGATCAGATCGGCAATCTCGGCCTCGGTGGCGACAAAGCCCTGAATCATGCCATCCTTCTGCGGATGATCCGGCGCCCGGCCCCCCGCGGCGTAGTGCGCGATCACAGCGCGCAGATCGGGGATTGACCCGTCATGCATGTAGGGGGCCGTCACCGCCACGTTGCGCAGGCTGGGCGTGCGAAAGCGGCCCGCGTCCTGCGGCCGTCCGGTGAGTTCGATCAACCCCGGCACCGCCGCCGGATAGTCGCGGTAAAGCCCGGTATTGTGAAAGCCCACCTCGGCCTCGGGCATCCGCGCGGTTTGCAGCGTGTCGGTGAAATGCACGCCGGAATGGCAGTGATAACATTCAAAGCGATGGTCAAAGAACAACTGCTCGCCGCGCCTGGCCGCCTCGGACAGTGCTGTCTTGTCGCCCTGGCGCTTGAAGGCGTCATAGGGCGACGTGACCGAGATCAGGCTGCGCTGAAAGGCGGCCAGTGCGCGGGTGATGGTGAACAGGTCCGGGGCAGGGTGGTCGGGAAAGGCGCGGGGGAAGGCGGCGGCGTAATAGGGATCGGCGGCAAGCGTCGCTAGAATCGTCGCCTCTTGCCCGGTGCTGCCCATCTCGTCAGGGTTTTCCCCGAAGATCGGGATCAGGGCCTGAAACTCAAGGCTGCGCATGTGCGGGTTGGCCCAGGTCAACACCGGCAGATAGCCCACATTGGCAAGGCCGGGGGCATTCTTGGCGCCGGTGGTGCCATGGATGCCCACCGCCACCGTCCGGCCGTCGCTGAAGGCCCGCGCCTGCACATGGCAGGACACGCAGGCCACGGTGCCGTCGCGCGACAGGCGCGCGTCATGGAACAGGTGTCGGCCCAAATCCACCTTGGCGGCCGACATGGGGTTGTCGGCCGGTACCGGCGGCGGGGGCATCCAGGTTGGCAGCGGCCATTCATAGGCGGGGGTCTCGGCCATGGCGGCCCCGGCGATCAGAAAGGCCGCCGCCCCGATGGTGACGAGGCGGCGCAGCATCTTAGCGCATCGAGACCAGCTGCTGCGGGCCGGCGGGCCGGTCCATATAGGGCAGGCCCAGCTTGCCCATGACCGTCAGGCAGTCGGCATCCTTGGGGAAAGACATGCAGCCGGGCGAGGTCTCGGGTGCGTTCACGGTCAGATCGGCCTCGGCCAGCACGGGGCCTGGGTCGATGACCACGGTGTTTCTGGCCGGATCAAACCCGTCAAGTCGCACCGCCATGCGGTTTTCATTGGCACAGGCCTTGGGCGCCTCGGTCTTGGAGGCCGCATCGCACAGGGTCGATCCAAGATGCAGGAACCAGCCCTTGGCCTTGCCATCGCCAGCCCCGGCCTCGGCGGTCTGGCCCGCCAGCGCGGTCGGCACAAGGTCGATGCGCAGGAACTTGTAGCCGCCCTGCCAGTTCCAGAACATCGCCGTCGTGTTCAGCGGCACGGCCGATACGGTGGGGTCGCCGTGGTTTTGCGCAAAGGGCACGCCGATGGTCAGGGCAAGGCCGGTGTAGTCGCCTTCGGGGACCGTGCCGCGCAGCGTGGTGTTGGTGCCCACCGTGCCATTGGCGCAGCCGCCCGAGCCATCTTCGAAATCCAGGAGGGCAAGGCTGCCCTGCTGCCATTGCCCGTCCTCATCCAGCGCGATGGGCTGCAGGCTGCCATCAGCCCTGACCAGCGCGGCCTCGGACACAAACAGCCGGAAATCAACCGCCTGCACCGCGGCGCCGGTGCTGCCAAGGCCGGGGAAGGTCTCGCTGCAGGAAAACGGCTTGCCGGCGATTTCGGCCGTGAAGGGAATGGAGACGGCCATATCGCCCAGAACGGGCATATCGCCCAGAACGGGAGAGGCCGCGACAACGGCAATCAGGGCGGCCGGGGCCGCAAACGCGAAACGGGTCATGGAATGGTCCTTTGGCAGGGGCGCGCGACGGCACCCGCAGAGATCGGGGTTCAGGGAAACGCGATCAGGCCAAAGGGGGCGCGCGCAGCCCGCGCGCGGGGTCAAGCACCAGGCGCACCGCGCGGCTTTCCCGCGGGGCAATGACAGTCGCGACCAGAACCAGATCTGCATCGCGCAAGTCCAAAGCCTTTGACGGCAGGTCCGCGCCGGCCGCGATGTGGCAGGCCGGGCAATCGCCATGGGCGGGGTGGCCCGGTGCATCCGCGTCGGCGCAAAGCTGCGACAGCTCGCCCCCGGCGCCAAGATAGGCCTGCAACTCTGGGTTGTCGGCGGTGGCCAGACGATGGCCAAAGCCTGTCGCGACAAGCGCAACAGTCAGCACAGCCAGAAGGAACAGCTGCCGGATGGTTTTCGCCAAAGTTTGCATCACGCTGGCTCAATGCCCCATCCCGGCCTTGACGACAACCTCTTTCGGGCACAGGCGACATTCCTGCGCCTTGCCCGGTCAAGATGGCAGGTTGTGGCAGGTTCTTGCCTATTGGTTTGACCTGACACAAAAATGACGCAAAGGTTGTAAAGGTCTGTGTTCCTCCCGGTTCCGTTCGAATGATAAGTGCTGTCCGTTCCAACCGCCCCCCACCACATCGGAGGTGTGAACCACGCCATGACACAACAGCACATCACAGACCAAAAGGTTACGGTTCTTCTTGTCGACGATCATACGATCGTCTGCGAGGCTGTGTCGTCGGCTCTGCATGAAACCGGCGATTTCGAGGTTTGGCCGGTCACGACCATCAACGAGGCGCTGGACAGGATCAGCACTGTCGGTCCGGTCGATGTCGTCTTGCTGGATTATCACATGCCGGGTGTCAGTGGGATGGACGGGGTGCGCAGCCTGATGGAGGCGAACGGCAAGGGCGTGGTGCTGTTTTCCGGCCATGTTCCGCCGTCGGCCCTGCAGCATGCGCTGGACATCGGGGTTATGGGGCTTATCCCCAAGACGCTGCCGCTGCGATCCTTGCAGCATGCGCTGCAACTGGTCGCCTCGGGCGAGGTCTATGTGCCCATCAAATACCTGAGCGAGCAGAAGGCGCAGACCTCTGGCGAGGTTCAACTGAAGCCGCGCGAAATGTCCGTGCTGCTGCGACTGTGCGAGGGCCTGCAGAACAAGGAGATCGGCCGCGAACTGGGCATCAGCGAGGTGCTTGTCAAGGCGGATGTGAAATCGATCTGCCGCAAGCTGGGCGTCCGCAACCGGACCGAAGTTGCATTGAAGGCGCGCCAAGATGGGCTGTGCTGACAGGGAATTGCGGTGATGCGTCCGGGCAGGCTTCGTCCGGGCCGGGTGTATCTGGAGTTGGTCATCCATGCGCTGGGCGAACTCTTGCGGTCTTGCGAGCGGCAGGTGCCCGAGGCGATAGGTCAGGTGCTGGCCCGGGTTGGCGAGCTGACCGGTGTTCACCGCGCCTGCGTGTTTCGTTTCACCTCGGCCGAGACGATGGACAACACCCACGAATGGGTGGCGCCAGGCACCCCCAGCATGATCGATCAGTCACAGAACCTGCCGGTCTCGCTGCTGGATCCCTGGGCCGAGACGCTTGCCGCGGGCAAGCCCTTTGTCATCCCGGATGTGCGCAAGCTGCCGGCAGGGTCGCCGGAACGGCGGATCCTTGAACAGCAGGGTGTCCGGTCGCTGTTGGCTGCACCGATGATGACCCGTGGGCAATTGATAGGCGTTCTCAACCTGGATGCCACGCGCGGGCGGCGGCGTTTTTCTGCCATCGAGGTGCAGCTGATGCAGGCGATTGCCAATGCCATCAGTGTCTTGCTGGACCGGTCCACCGCCGAAGCCGAAGCCGCGAACGCCCGGCGTGAGCTGGAGGCCAAGCGCGCCAAGCTGCAGGCAACGATCAATGCACTGCCCTATCTGGTGGTCGAGATCGACGGTGAAGGACGCTATGTGTCGCACAATGCGCTGGCCGAATCGCAAGAGTTCCTGTCGCCCAAGGTTTTCATGGGCAATACCGTGTTCGATGTTCTCGCGCCCGAAACCCTTGCGCACTACAATCAGGCGATTGCCCGCATCGAGGCCGGGGCGGAAAGAGTCTCGGTGGACTATGCGATCGAGCTCAATGGTCAGACCCGCTGGCATAACGCCATCCTGGTACCGCGTCTGGTGGATGGTCAGCGCGATGGGGTCTACACCATCGTGCGCGACTTTACCGAACAGCAGCAGCAGCAGTATGAAATTGCCCGCCTTGGCGAGATTGCCCGGCTGACATCGAACCTTGTGATCCTGGCCGACGCCGAGTCCAGGGTTGAATGGGTCAACCCCGCCTTTGAAAAAAAGACCGGCTGGACGCTGGCCGAGGTGCGGGGAAAGCGGCCTGCCGATCTCTGGCGCTCTCCGAATGCGGACAAGGAGGCGACCAGAAAGATCGACGAGGCCATCGCCAACGCGCAGCCGCTGCGCAGTGAAACGCTGAACCTGACCCGCGATGGGCAAGAGTTCTGGGTCGTGCTGGACAACTTGCCGTTGCGGGATGCGCATGGCAAGGTGCGGGGCTTTCTGTCGGTCCAGACCGATATTACCCCCATCAAGCAGTCGCACAGCCGCGAGGTGCAGGACTGGCAGCTGGCGATTCAGGGCACAAGCGACGGCATCGCCATGCTGGACCAGACCGGGCGCTATGCCTTCATGAACAACGCCTATCGCGAGATTTTCGGGATTCCGGAGGCCGTTCTTCCCGAAGCGCTGTGCTGGCAGGATCTGCACCCCGAAGCCCCCGCGCCCTGGTTGCCCGCGCCGGGGCACGGGCGGGCGCAGCGTTTGCCTGTGCGCCATCTTCCGCTCGTGGGGCAGCGCCTTGACGGAGCCGCCGTGCCGCAAGAGGTGACGTTGACACCGCGCGAGGATGGCAAGGTGCTGGTCATCACCCGCGATATCACCCAGCGCAGGCAGATGGAGGCCGACCGCGCCGCCCTGCGTGATGCGGTGCAGGTCGCCCAGCAACGCGCGACCATCGCGCATGTGTCCGCTTTCGTCGCCCATGACCTGAACAACGCCATCGCGGTGGTCTCGGGCGCCTCGGCCAGGCTGGAGGCCCGGCTTGAGGCGGATATCGATGCGCTGGCCAGCATCAGGCAGATCCAGCGGGCTACGGCCATGGCCTCGCAACTCGTGGTCGACCTCAAGCAGTTGGGGCAAACAGGTGGTTCGCCACAACAGCTTGACCTTCGCCATCTGGTTGAGCGTGGCGTCGATCTGATCGGCCAGGCCCGGATCGAACGGCACAAGGTCAAGATCCAGCTGCCCGAGCACGAGCAGCCGGTCTGGGCCGAGGCGACCCGGGTGTTGCAGGTCTTGACGAACCTGTTGCTGAACGCCTGTGATTCCCGTCAGGATCGGCCGGCCCGGGTGTTGATCGAGGTGCTGTCTGATCCGGCCTCTGCGCCCACGCGCCGGCCGGATGTCGGGCTTTGGCGGCCCGATGTCCGCTATTCGGTGTTTCGCGTGACCGACGACGGCCCGGGCCTGTCCCCCGAGGTCCGATCGCGGATCTTCGAGCCCTATTTTACCACCAAGGGCAGCCAGGGCACGGGCATTGGCCTGCCCATCGTGGCGACGATCTTGCAGGACAATGCCGGAGCGATCTGGCTGGACAACCGGCCCGAGGGCGGCCTCGCGGTCACGGTGGCCTGGCCTGTCATGGCGGTGGCCGGCGCGTGGATCGCGTCGCCTGCTCCGCCCTCGTCCGACCCCGTGCCGCAAGGTCCCAAGCAGTTGGAGGGCTGCACGATCATGGTGGTGGATGACGTCGCCGATGTGGCCGACATCATCGCCGCCCAGCTGGAACGCGCCGGGGCCGATGCGGTTGGCGTGACCGATCCGCAGGACGCCTGCGACCTGCTGACCGAACAGCCGGCCGCCTGGTCGGCGCTGCTGACCGATTTCAACATGAAGGGCATGACCGGGGCCGATCTTGCCGCCGTGGCGGCCGGACTTGATCCGCCCGTGCCCACGCTGATCGTGACCGGAGAGCCGGAGAAGGTCCGCTTCGCCACGACGCAAACCCTGGGGATTCTGTGCAAGCCGGTGCAAGAGGCCGATCTGGTCGCCTCGGTCGCCAAGTTGATCCGGGCGGGGAACCGGACCTCTGGCTGACCGGGCCGCCGGCTGCCCCGCGGCGGCACGCAAAGCTTCGGGTCTTGACCTTTGTCAAGGCGCCCTGCCGTCGCCGTCAGGTCTGCTGCAGGGAACCCATCGGCAAGCGGACGCAGGATCATGGCCAAGCCATCTTTAGCTGA
>JALQYS010000105.1 GCA_023254015.1 Paracoccaceae bacterium | reverse complement strand
TACCCATCGAGGCGGGTTTGTCCGAGTTTCGCCCCATCGCGGTCAAAAATCTGTACCATGGGCAGCGGCGCATGGGCGGAGGATGGGGGAAGCCGCGCGATGGGGCAAGACCTTACAGGCGAAAGCCATCGGGAATGCTGTCGTGCCCGTCCAGCACCAGATCAACCATGGCGGTGGCCACCTTGGGGGCCATCCCAAAGCCGATTTTAAACCCGCCATTGGCCACGAAATGGCCTGCGCGGCCCGGCCATGCCCCAAGGATCGGCGATTTGGTCTTGGCGCGCGGCCGGATCCCGGCCCAGCGTTCCAGCACCGGGGCCGCCGCAAGGATGGGAAGGGCCGCGATGGCGCGGGTCAAAACAGTCTCTAACTGGCTGTCAGTACAGGTTTCATTGGTCCAGCTGTGTTCGCTGGTCGATCCGATCGCAACGGTCCCGTCGGCATGGGGAATGATATGCAGGCTGTCGGCATAAAGCTGCGGTGCGCTGCGGGCGTCAAACTGCAACAACAGCGCCTGCCCCTTGACGCCATCGCCCACCGGACGGCCCAGATCGGCGGTCAGATCGCGCAGGCCCTGCACGCCGGTTGCCCAGATCACGGGCCCCTCATTGGCGGCATCGCCGATCACGATCTCGCCGCCCTTGGCTGTGATCGCCGCGACCGTGGCTGCGGCCGCCATGCGTGGGTGCAGACGGGCCGACAGGGTGTCATGGACCAGCCAACCCGAAGGTGAGGCCGGCTCCCACGCCCCGCCGGTAGCGGGCACGACGCGCCAATCGGCCTGTCCATCCCATAGACTATTGGCCGTTTCGTGACGTTTTCGGGCCAGTGCAACCGCCTCGGCATTGGCAAGAGGTTGCAACCGCCCGACCCGGCCATAGCCGGTGGGCAGGCCCGAAACCTCGCTGATCTCGTGCCAGAAGCGTTCCGCCATCAGCAGGCTTTCCAGCTGGAACTGCTTTTTCGGGTTCCAGTTTTCCGGCACATGCGGAGACAGCGCGCCGACCAATCCGCCAGAGGCCCCGGCCCCGATTCGGGTGGTTTCGATCAGGCGCACCCGCGCGCCGCGCCGCGCCGCCTCCCACGCGATGCACAGGCCAAAGGCCCCGCCCCCCCGCACTGTCAGATCGACCCTTGCCATTCGCCAAAGCCTTCCCCATGGTCCGCCCGATCAGGAGATACGGCAGATGGCGGGCGGCGAACAGGGTGATGATCCGGGGCAACCGGCACTTGACTGGCGCGACGAGGTGATCCCGGTCTCGCGCCGCTTTGACGACCCCTATTTCTCGTTGAATGACGGTCTGGCCGAGACGCGCCATGTCTTTCTGGCCGGAAATGATCTGCCTGCGCGGCTGTGTCCGGGGTTTCATGTGGCGGAGCTTGGCTTTGGCACCGGGTTGAACCTTTTGGCCCTGGCGATTGCCAATCCCGGCCTGCCGATCCGCTTCACCAGTTTCGAGGCCTTTCCCCTGCCGGCCGATGACATCGCCCGCGCCCTTGCCCATTTTCCCGAAGCCCGCGCGGTTGCTGATCCGTTTCTGGCGGCCTGGGCCAAGGGAGAGACGCAATTCCAGCTTGGGAATATCGCGGCCGAGGTCATCATCGGTGACGCGCGGCAGACCTTGCCGCTGTGGCAGGGCCGGGCAGAGGCGTGGTTTCTGGATGGGTTTTCGCCAGCCAAGAACCCCGAGCTCTGGTCGCCCGAGCTGATGGCCGAGGTCGCCCGCCACACCGCGCCCGGCGGGAGTTTCGCCACCTATACCGCCGCTGGCCATGTGCGCCGCTCGCTTGAGGCCGCCGGGTTTCAGGTAGAGCGTCGGCCCGGACATGGCCGCAAGCGCCACATGTCGGCGGGGCGTCTGCAGGACGTGCCAAATCATGGCTGAGCCTGACAACCGCAAAGGCACCCTCTATCTTGTCGGGGCCATCTCGGTCTTTGCCGCGCAGGACGGGATCTCGCGCCATCTGGGGGCCAGCTACAACGTCTTTTCCATCGTCATGCTGCGCTATTGGGTCTTTGTGCTTTTTGGCCTGTGGCTGATGTGGAAGGTGCATGGAGGCCTGTCAAAGGGCCTGTTAGTGACGAATTGGCGCCTTCAGACATTGCGAGGGGTGCTTCTGGCGGCTGAGATCTGCGTCATGCAGGTGGCCTTCGTGAAGCTGGGGCTGATCGAAAGCCATGCGGTCTTTGTAACCTCGCCTCTGATGGTGGCCGCGCTTTCCGGCCCGATCCTTGGCGAAAAGGTGGGCTGGCGCCGCTGGATGGCAATCGGTTTTGGCTGCGTTGGTGTTCTCTTCATCCTGAAACCGGGCGGCGGCGTGTTCTCACTGTGGTCTCTGGTGCCGCTTCTGGGTGCGTTTCTTTACGCTCTATACGGCCTTTTGACACGGCTTGCCGGTCGCACCAGCAGCAGCGCCGCCAGCTTTTTCTGGATGGCCGTTGTCGGCGCGATTGCCATGACCCTGCCCGGAATTCTGCTGTGGCGCCCGATGACACCCGAGGACTCGCTTTGGATGGCGACGCTGTGCTGTTCCGGGGTGCTGGGGCATTATTTGCTGATCCGTTCCTATGAGGTAGCCGAGGCCAGCGCGCTGCAGCCCTTTGCCTATCTGCAACTGGTGCTGATTGCCGTGTTCGGCATCACCATCTTTGGCGAGGTTCTGCGCTGGAACGTTGCCCTTGGTGCGGTGATCGTGGTGGCGGCAGGTCTCTTTACATGGTGGCGCCAGCAGATGCGGGCGCGCAAAGCCGCTATTGCCCCGACAATTCCGAGGTGACTCGCACCGGCCCGGCCTGACCCTTCAGCCGCTGGCGATAGATCACCAGGCTTTCCGTCACCCGCATCACATAGGTGCGGGTTTCGGTGAAGGGAATCATTTCAACCCAATCCACCACATCCACCGACGCGCTGCGCGGATCGCCAAATTGTTTGATCCATTTGCGCGGCCGCCCCGGTCCGGCGTTATACCCCGCCGCGATCAGCGCCGCGGCCTCGCGAACGGGCACGGCTCCGAGTGCGAGACCGGCGGCGAACGCACCGGCCGCCATCGCGGCATACACACCGTGCAGCAACCACGTGTAACCGCGGCCGATTTCGCTG
>JALQYS010000073.1 GCA_023254015.1 Paracoccaceae bacterium | reverse complement strand
TCGTGCAGACGCGCCGCGATGAGGCTGTCGATCACATCCAAGGGCAAGCCCGCCGCGTGGATCAGGGCATGGAACGGGGCAACAACCTCATGGGCGCGTGCGGTGGGCTCGGCCACCACATCGCGCCACCATTGCAGACGCATCTCGCAGATCATCGGCTCTTTCGACATCCACGGCGCGCGGGCGACTTCAAGGTTGAAGGCGTAAAGCGGAAAGAGGCGCGCCCGCGCCGCCGCCGGGGCCGCCATGACGGCGGCGAACCGGTCCGGGTCGCCGCGCTGGACGATCTCGGCGCAGGCCGCAAGGCTCATGCCGGCACCTTCATGTCGCGCACCAGCTTCCAGTTGATGGCATCCAGAAGCGCCTCGAAACTGGCATCGACGATATTGGCGCTGACGCCCACCGTCTGCCAGCGGCGGCCCTGCCCGTCCTCGCTGTCGATGATGACCCGCGTCACCGCCTCGGTGCCGCCATTGGTGATGCGCACCTTGAAATCCACCAGCTTCATGTCGTCGATACAGGCCTGATAGGGGCCAAGATCCTTGGCCAGCGCCTTGGAGAGCGCGTTTACCGGGCCATGGTCCTGACCTGTCTCGTCCATGCTGTCGGAAACCGACATCGCCTTGCGCTCGCCGATCTTGACCACGACCACCGCCTCGGACAGGCTGACCATCCGGTCATATTTGTTCTTCCGCCGCTCGACCGTGACGCGATAGCGCTTCACCTCGAAGAACTCGGGCAGAAGGCCCAGCTCGCGCCGGGCCAAGAGTTCGAAACTGGCCTGCGCGCCGTCATAGGCATAACCCTGATCCTCACGCTCCTTGATGATCTCCAGAATGCGGCCAAGGCGGCTGTCCTTGGCGTCCACCTCGATCCCGGCACTGACAAGCCGGGCGCGCAGGTTCGACTGGCCCGCCTGATTTGACATCGGGATGACGCGGGCATTGCCCACGGCCTCGGGCGGGATGTGTTCGTAGGTGGTGGGATCTTTCAGGATGGCGCTGGCATGAAGCCCCGCCTTGTGGGCGAAGGCGCTGGCGCCGACATAGGGGGCCGAGCGCAGCGGAACGCGGTTCAGGATGTCGTCAAGGCTGCGGCTGATCTTCAGCATGCGCGCCAGACCCGCCTCGCTGACGCCGGTCTCAAACCGGGATCTGTAGGGCTCTTTCAAGAGCAGCGTCGGGATCAGCGTCGTCAGGTTGGCATTGCCGCAGCGTTCGCCCAGACCGTTCAGCGTGCCCTGGATCTGGCGGCACCCCGCCTCGACCGCGGCCAGCGAATTGGCCACGGCATTGCCGGTATCGTCGTGGCAATGGATGCCCAGCCGGTCGCCGGGGATGCCGGCCGCCACCACCTCGGCCACGATGCGCCCGACCTCGGAGGGCAGCGTGCCGCCATTGGTGTCGCACAGGACCAGCCAACGCGCCCCCGCCTCCAGCGCGGCGCGCAGGGCCGACAGGGCGTAGCCGGGGTTGGCCTTGTAACCGTCAAAGAAATGCTCGGCGTCAAACAGCGCCTCACGCCCCTTGGCGACGCAATGCGCGACGCTGGCGCCGATCGCCGCAAGGTTTTCCTCCAGCGTGCAGCCAAGCGCGGTGGTGACGTGGAAGTCATGGGTCTTGCCGACCAGACAGACGGCGGGGGTGCGGGCATCCAGAACGGCGGCCAGCACATCGTCATTCTCGGCGCTGCGCCCCACGCGCTTGGTCATGCCAAAGGCGGTCATGGTGGCGCGGGTGCGCGGGGCGGTAGCGAAGAAATCGCTGTCGGTCGGGTTCGCGCCCGGCCAGCCGCCTTCGATGTAATCGACGCCCAGGGCATCCAGCGCCTCGGCGATCTGGCGTTTTTCCAGGGCCGAAAACTGCACGCCCTGGGTCTGCTGACCATCGCGGAGCGTGGTGTCAAAGAGGTAGAGGCGTTCGCGGGTCATGGCACCACCGATCCGAAGGGACCAAATTTCTTCGAAGAAATTTGGCAAGATTTTTCGAAAAATCTTGACCGGAGTTTTGCAAAACTCCGGGGTTGCGCTGGGGTCACAGCAGGCCCTCCAGCTTGGCCGGGTCAAAGCCCGGACCGGGCAGCAGGTCAACCCCGGCCTTGGACATCCGCACCTCGACCCCCGCCGCTGTCAGCGCAGATTTCAGTGCGTCGACCGGGGCGAAGTTCTTGGTCGTCATGGCCTCGGCGCGCAGCGCGGCCAATCGTTCGGTCAGCGCCGAGAGGTCTGCCCCGGTTTCCACCCAAGCGCCCATCTCATCGCCCAGAAGGCCCAGCAGCGCCGCCGAGGCCTTCAGCCCCGCCGCATCCCCCACCCGCGCCAGATCGTGCAGTGCGGCGATGGCGCCCGCGGTATTGAGATCATCCGACAGCGCCTCGATCACGGCCGCCGCCGGTTCCCCTGCCGCGACATTGGCCACCATCGCCCGCCATTTCCGCAATGTGCCTTCCGCCTCGCGCGCCTTCTCGGCTGTCCAGTCCATCGGCTTGCGGTAATGCGTGCTGAGATACACAAACCGGATCACCTCGCCCGGGATGCCCTGCTCCAGGAGATCGCGCACGGTAAAGAAGTTGCCAAGGCTCTTGGACATCTTCTTGCCCTCGACCTGCAGCATCTCGTTGTGCAGCCAATAGCGCGCAAAGCCCGCTTCGGGGTGGGCGCAGCAGGATTGCGCAATTTCGTTTTCGTGGTGTGGGAATTGCAGGTCCAGCCCCCCACCATGAATGTCGAACGACGCGCCCAGAAGCTCATAGCTCATGGCTGAACATTCGATGTGCCAGCCGGGCCGACCCCGGCCCCAGGGGCTGTCCCAGCCGGGCAGATCGGCATCCGACGGTTTCCACAGCACGAAATCCATCGGATCTTCCTTGAAGGGCGCCACCTCGACCCGGGCGCCCGCGATCATGTCATCGACCGACCGGCCCGAGAGCGCGCCATAGTCCCTGTACGAACGTACACGGAACAGCACGTGGCCGTCCTTGGCATAGGCATGGCCGCCCGCGATCAGCCCTTCGATCATGGCGATCATCGCGCCGATGAACTCGGTCGCGCGGGGTTCCTGATCGGGCCGCAGCGCCCCCAAAGCGTCCATGTCGGCGTGATACCAGCCGATGGTTTCCTCGGTCCGTTCGCGGATCAGGGCCTCAAGGCTGCGCGGATCACCCGCCGCCTTGCGCGCCTGCGCGGTCGCGTTGATCTTGTCATCTACGTCGGTGAAGTTGCGCACATAGGTCACGTGCTCCGCGCCGTAGACGTGGCGCAACAGGCGGTAAAGCGTGTCGAACACCACCACCGGGCGGCCGTTGCCTAGGTGCGCCCGGTCATAGACCGTCGGCCCGCAGACATACATCCGCACATGCGCCGGATCGATGGGCGCAAACTCTTCCTTCTTGCGCGTCTTCGAATTGTGCAGCCTGATCGTGACCATGTTCTCTCCCGTCGCACGCATCCCTTGCGCGGGTCCGTCATGATCCTTTTGAGGGAAGTGAGACCGGCCCGCGTGACCTATGTCAGCAGGTAATGCAGCAGATGCCGATGATGCCCGTCTGTCTCATGCCCCTGCCCTAACGCAATTCCCTTGCCCCGCCAAGCCTTTTCACCAATGTTGCAGGCGTGCAGACGAGTGATTATTTAACGGGTTAAATACATGAGGGCAAAATGAATCACGACGATCTGAACCAGTGGTCCAAACGCGCCGCCGACTGGGCGACCGACTATCACGCCACGCTGCGCGACAAGCCGGTGCGCGCGCCCCTGGTGCCCGGCGCGATCTCGTCCCAGTTGCCCGACCAACCGCCCGAAGCGGCCGAGCCGATGGAAGCGATCTTTGACGATTTCGCGCGCATCGTGCCGCCGGGCCTGACCCATTGGCAGCACCCCCGGTTCTTTGCCTATTTCCCGGCCAATGCCTCGCCCGCCTCGATGCTGGCCGAACAGCTGGCCAATGCCATCGCCGCGCAAGGGATGATCTGGCAGACCTCGCCCGCGGTGACCGAAATCGAACAGGTGATGGTGCAATGGCTGCGCCAGGGGCTGGGCCTGCCCGAGGGCTTAACCGGCACCATCCATGACAGCGCCACCACCGCCACGCTTTCCGCCGTGCTGACCATGCGCGAACAGGCGCTGGGGTTTGAAGGCAATCTGAAAGGCCTGTCCGGCGCGCCGCGCCTGCGGCTGTACGCCAGCGCCGAAACCCATTCCAGCGTCGACAAGGCGGCGCGGCTTGCCGGGATCGGGCAGGAAAATCTGGTAAAAATCCCCACGGATCAAAGCCTGTCGATGAAACCGGGCGCTTTGGCCGGGGCGATTGCGGCCGACCGCGCGGCGGGCATGCTTCCAGCAGGCGTGATCCTGTGCGCCGGGGGCACCAGCGTT
>JALQYS010000065.1 GCA_023254015.1 Paracoccaceae bacterium | reverse complement strand
AAAGCGGCGGCTGGCAGGTTTCGGGGGCGGTGCATTCGGGCACCGGCACCGAGGCGGGCTATCTGCGCAGCCTGCCGGGCAGCTCGGGTCTGGTGCTTTGGGCCGATGAGGCCGCGGCCGAGTGGTCGGACTATACCGTCTCGGCCAGCATCGAGAACGAAGGGGCGGCCCCGATGGGCCTTGTCGCGGCGGCCAATGGCGAAGGCGACATGTACCGCCTGGAAATGGCGGTGGGCAACCATGCCATCCGGCTGGTCAAGATCGCGGGCGGTGAAACCACGGTTCTGGCCGAGACGCGCGACGTGCCCCCCTATGATCAGGTGGCGCGGGTCGAGCTTTCGGTGAACGGCGGCACGCTGATGGCGGCAATCGACGGCAAGGTGCTGTTCGGCGGCGCCGTGACCGACAGCGACCCGCTGGCAGGTGGCACCGTGGGCTTCTTCCACGAGGGCACCTCGCCCCTGGCGCGGATCGACGATGTGTCGGTGCGGTCGGGCAACACCATCGAGGCCCGCGAAGAGGTGACTCCTGAAGGTGAGGTTCTGCTGAGCGAAGACTTCGGCGCCGGTGCTGACCGCTGGACCATGGTCGACGAGGGCGAGTTGGGGCAGGCCGCGGCCTGGTCGGTTCTGGATGGCCAGCTGGTGCAATCGGAAGACCGCTATTCGCGGCAGCTGATGGGCCGGGGCGACACCGCGCCAGACGCCTATTGGGGTCTGGACTGGAGCCCGCTTGGCGATGGCTATCACGTTCTGCGCAAGGGCACCTATGCCCTGCTGAACGACGAGGCCGCGCAGGACTGGACCGACTATAGCGTGGAGATGGACTTTACCGCGCCTTCGGGCGGGGCGGTGGGGCTGTTGTTCCGCTATGTCGACGATCAGAACTACTACAAGCTGGAGCTTGACCGCGAAGGCGGCACCTCGCAGCTGGTGGCGGTTGTCGACGGGATCGAGCAGATCTACTGGCAGGGCGTGCCCAGCTATGACACCACCGGGGCCAACCACCTTCGGCTGGATGTCAAGGGCGGCACCATCACCGTCTGGCTGGACGGGATGCGCCTGTTCGATCCGGTCACCGTCAGCGACCATGATCAGGGCAGCGTGGCGCTTTACAACTGGGGCGCGCCGGACACCCGCTATGACAATGTGACCGTCACCTCGTTGATCGAGGAGGAGATGGTGACACTGACGGGCACCGAGGGCGAGGATGTGATGCGCGGCACGGTCGCGGCGGAAAAGATGCTTGGTCTGCAGGGCGCGGATGCGCTGGCCGGGCGGGGCGGTGATGACCACCTCTTCGGTGGCGCGGGCCGTGACAGCCTTCATGGCGGGGCCGGTGAGGATTTCATCAGCGGCGGCCTCAACGATGATGTCATGACCGGTGGCCGTGGCGCAGACATGCTTTATGGCCGTCAGGGCGATGACGTGTTCAATGGCGGCGGCGATGCCGGCAATGATCGGTTTGTCGGCGGCCTCGGGAATGATCTGCTGCGCTACTACACGGCCAAGGCGGGTGTCATGGTCGACCTGGCGGCGGGCCGTGCGCAGGCGATTGGCGAAGGCGACGCGGCCGGGATCGGGATTGACCTTGTGGTCGGGATCGAACGCGTGGCGGGCAGCGCCCATGACGACGTGCTGATCGGTGACGACAAGGCCAATACGCTGAACGGTCGTGCCGGTGCCGATACGTTGACGGGTGGTGCCGGCGCGGACACCTTCGTGTTCCGCAAGGCCCTCTGGCAAGGCAGCGATGTCGTGACCGACTTCGTCTCGGGCGTCGACGTGCTGAACTTCTCCTCGGCGGATGCTGATCGCAGCCAGGCGGACCTCCAGTCCTTCGTGTTCGGCGACGATCAGCCGCTTGCAAATGGTCTTTGGGTGGAAACCGCAGGCGAAGATGTGCTGGTGAAGGGCGATTTCACCGGCGATGCGGCAGCCGACTTTTCCATCCGGCTTGCCGGCGTTGCGACGGTGACGGCAGCCGACTTCCTTCTGTAACGGCGGAAACCTTGCAGACGGCCTGATGGCCGCCCATTGAATAACCGGCGCGGGGCCCACCCCCGCGCCGGTCAGCTTTGTCTGCCTTCAGCTTGACGCGCCACTCTTGCCATCAAACGGAAACATCGCCCTGCCAGCTCGGTGCCCTGTCCTCCGGACCGGCACGAGGGCCAAGGCGCTGCCGGATGGCGATCGCGACAAATCCCGTCCGGGCCACTCGACGCATCGAAACTTCGCCCCATCTTCCGCAAGGACGGTTGCGGAGAAGGCTTTGCCACAAGACAGACAGGACAAGGCAGCCGCTGTGCCAGCCGGCCGCGTTTCGCGGTTGCTGCGCTTTGGCGGCATCGCCTCTGGCATTGCAGGGGGCGTGGCGGCGGGGGGCCTGCGCGCGCTGGCGCAGGGCAAGCGGCCGGATATGGGCCAGCTTTTGCTGACGCCTGCGAACACGCTGCGGCTGACAACGGGGCTATCGCATCTGCGCGGGGCGGCGCTGAAGCTGGGTCAGATGCTGTCGATGGATACCGGGGTTGTCCTGCCCGAAGAGGTAACGGCAATCCTTGCCCGGATGCGGGAGGATGCCCGCCACATGCCCCCCAAGCAGCTGCAAACCGTGCTGAATGCCGAATGGGGTCCGGGCTGGCACAGCCGCTTTGCCCGGTTTGAGCCGCGCCCCTTCGCGGCGGCTTCCATCGGGCAGGTGCATCGCGCCACCCTGCCCGATGGCCGCGCCCTGGCGATCAAGGTGCAGTATCCCGGCGTGCGCGCCAGCATTGACAGCGATGTGGAAAATATCGCCACCCTGTTGCGACTGCCGGGGATCTTGCCGCGCGGGATGGATCTGGCACCGCTGCTGACTGAGGCCAAGCGCCAGCTTCATGCCGAGGCCGATTATATGGCCGAGGCGCAGAATCTGTCGCATTTCGGGGCGCTTGTTGCGGGCTCGGACAGGTTTCTGGTGCCGTCCCTGCAGGCAGACTTGTGCACGCCGCAGGTTCTTGCGATGGGCTATGTGGACAGCGTGCCGCTGGACACCTTGGTCGACGCGCCCCAAGAGCTGCGCAACCGGGTGGCTGCGGCGCTGATTGATCTGGTGCTGCGAGAGCTGTTCGTGTTCGGGGCCATGCAAACCGACCCCAATCTTGCCAACTACCGCTATCAGCCCGCCACCGGGCGCATCGTCTTGCTGGACTTTGGGGCGGTGCAACAGGTCGCCCCCAACCTTGCAGCGGATTTTCGCGCCCTGCTGGATGCAGCTCTGGACGGTGGGGCCGAGGCCACGCGCGCGGCCATGCTGCGGATCGGCTACTTTGCCCTCGACACCGCGCCGCAGCATCAGACCCTGATCCAGTCCATGTTCCACACCGCCATGGGCCCGTTGCGACAGGACACCCCGTTTGATTTCGGCCAGAGCGATCTGTTGCAGCGTTTGCGGACCATGGGCCTTGCGATCGGGGCCGAGCGTGACCTGACGCATGTGCCGCCCGCCGCGACCCTGTTCCTGCATCGCAAGATCGGCGGAATGTATCTGATGGCGGCCAAGCTGCGCGCCCGGATCGCCCTGCGCCCGATGGTCGAGCCATACCGCGATGAAAACCCCAAACTCTGCGCTTTCGCGCCATCTGACCGCCATCACGAAGATTGAGACGCCATGCCCGAAATGATTGCGACCCGTGCCGAGGGTGAAAGACAGCTGACCAACTTTGTCCCCCGCATGGGGCGGCGCTATGCCAACGGGCGCAACACCGATCACGGGCCGGGCGGCCATACGGCGGTATCGGGTCTGTCGCCCTATATCCGGCGCCGGCTGGTGCTGGAATCTGGCGTGGTCGCGGCGGCCCTTGCGGCCCACGGCCCACAAGAGGCCGAAAAGTTCGTGCAAGAGGTCATCTGGCGCGGCTATTTCAAAGGCTGGCTGGAACAGCGCCCGCAGATCTGGGCCAGCTACCGCGACGGGCTGGAGGCCGATCTTGCCGCCCTCGACGCCGATCGGCGGCTGCGTCGCGCGGTCGCGGCGGCCGAGGCGGGCAGCACCGGGCTGGCGTATTTTGATGCCTGGGCCAACGAACTGGTGGAAACCGGCTATCTGCACAACCACGCGCGGATGTGGTTCGCATCGATCTGGATTTTCACGCTGGGACTGCCGTGGCGGCTGGGGGCAGATTTCTTTTACCGGCATCTTCTGGATGGCGATCCGGCATCGAACACCCTTGGCTGGCGCTGGGTGGCTGGCCTGCATACCCGCGGCAAACCCTACAAGGCGGAGGCGGGGAACATTTCCACCTTCACCGCCCATCGCTTTGCCCCGCGCGACAGCGACCTGGCCCAAGACGTGCAGGGGCTGGAGCATCTGGAACCCCAGGGCCTGCCGCCGCTCTTGCCCCTGCGGGCCATCGCGGCCCCGCAGCCGGGCCGTCCGACCGCGCTGCTCATCACCGAAGAGGATTGCCGGGTTGAGGATTTTCCCTTGTCCCGGCATGAGATCCGGGCAACCGCCACGCTGCAGGCCAGTCACCTGCGGTCGCCGGGCGCTGTGGCCGAAGCGGTCACGCGGTTCGAGGCGCAAGCCCTGGCAGATGCGGCAGCCCGTTCGGGGTTTGAGACCACATCCCTGCGGGCCGGCGTGGCCGGCGATCTTGCGACATGGGCACAGCGGGCCGGGGCGGTGCAGATCGTGACGCCTTATGTTCCCGAAGGCCCGTTGCGCGATTGGCTGCGCGCGGCAGAGCCTGCCCTTGCCGCCAAGGGCATCACCCTGTGCGAATGGCAGCGTGCATGGGATCAGGTGATCTGGCCCCATGCCACCGCCGGGTTCTTCAAGGTAAAACAGAGAATTCCAGACCTTCTGCAAAAGCTGATGCCATGATGCGCTTGGCATTTGCAGAAGATCCGGGACATCACAGGGTGCAGGTTTGCCCGGGCCTTGTTGATCTCCACCCCTCCCGTCATGGTGAAGATCAACAGCCGACCCTTACCCCCTATTTGCGCGCAAAACCTGCGACCTTGGCATAGTCGGCAAGAATTTCACGCCGCTGTTCCAGAGGGAATACCTCGGCAAGCGGGCCTTTTTGCGCAAGGGATTCGGCGACATCAATGATCCGCTCGGGCCCGCCAAGGCGGTTCAATTCGACAACCTTGTTGGCTGTGGGACGGCGCATCTTTTCATAGGCGGCGAAGCCCTGGGCGACGGATGGCTCGGCCACCAGCGCATCGGCCACGGCGGCCCCGTCGATCATCGCCTGCGCCGCGCCATTCGCGCCGAAGGGGAACATCGGATGCGCGGCGTCGCCCAGCAAGGTCACGTTGCCCCGTCCCCATCTGGGCAGGGGGTCGCGGTCACACATCGGGAAGCGCCAGAACACGGGCGTTTCGGCCATCAGCGCCGCCACGTCGACTTCGGGGAAGCTGAACTGCGACAAGAGCGGAGCAATTTCTTCGAACTGCGCCTCGCCATTCCAGACTTCCGAGGCCGGAATGTCATCGCCCGGGTTGCCGGTGCGCCAGATCAGGGCCCAGTTCATCAACTGGCGTCCCGGTGCCGTGCCCGGCCCGATCGGATAGACGATCAGCTTGGCATCCGTGCCGCCCGAGATCGCCACCGCCGTGCCGTCCATGAAACTTGGCCAGTCAACCGAACCCCGCCACAGCATGCGTCCGCTCCAGACGGGCGCGCCCTCTTCGGGGAAAAGGCGCCGGCGCAGTTCGGACCGAAGGCCGTCGGCACCGATCAGGCCATGCCCCTCCACCTCGAAGGTGGTGCCGTCGACGTTTTCGAAGGTGGCGGTCACGCCGTCACGGGTCTCGCGGAACGAGGTGAATTTCGCGCCCAGCCGCAGGCTGCCCGGCGCGCGCGCCTGCATGGCGTCCAGCAGCACCTTGTGCAAGGCCGCGCGGTGGATCGTGAACTGCGGAACCTTGTGGCCCGCCGCCGTGCCCCGCGGTTCATCCCACACCGTCTCGCCCCAACGGGTGCGGAAATGCATGTGTTCGATTTCCGTGGCGACCTTGGCGATCTCGTCCACCAGACCAAGGCGCTCGACCACGGCTATGGCATGGGGCAGCAACGTCAGCCCCACGCCCAGCGGCAGGATTTCGGCGCTGCGTTCGCACACGACCACGTCGATCCCGGCCGCCGTCAGCGACAAGGCCGCGGTCAGGCCGCCAATTCCTGCGCCTGCGATAATGATCTTCATCTGACCCTCCCGTCAAAAGGGCTGCCGGCCGGTCTTTTGCCTTGCCGCCGACAGCATTTCAGTCGTTATCGGACGGGCCATGCACGTCCGAGCAGTTTGATTGCGCCGCGCGCAGCACTTTCAGCGCGGTCTGAACCTTGGCCGGGTCTATCCCCCGCAGGGCCTCGCCATTGACTTCCAGGGACGCGCGCAGCCCCTCGGCCTTCAGGGCCTGGCCTTCTGCGGTCAGATCCAGCAGCATCTTGCGGCGGTCGCCTTCATGGGCGCGCCGGGTCACGAAACCGCGTTCGACAAGCCCGGTGACCGCGGCCACCAGCGCCGGCCCGGCGATCGAGGCGCGCTCGGCCAGATCTGACTGCGTGATGCCGTCCTCCTCCCACAGGGCGCGCAGGGAATACCATTGCGCGATGGTCAGGTTCAGGTGCGCCACCCGTGCCGCCAACAGCTTTTGCGTCAGCCGGTTGGCCATGCGCAGGTTGTGACCAAAGCTGAGAGAGGGCGATGCCGCCGCATCCAGCGGCGCCTGAGACGGGGTTGGCCCAGATGTCACTTGCCCGCTCCCGACCGGCGCTCACCGGCGTCAAAGAGCCGGATAGCGGCGGTTTTCCCATTGGAAACAAACAAGAAAATGGTGGCCCTTCTGACCCCGGCATCCATTTTTTCGACCTCCTGAAAACAAGCCTTTCGACTCGCTTGACACATATCGTTAATGATGTAACGAATAATAGCAATAGCGGGAAACGCAACCTGTCTGGCTCACTGACAGACCATCAACAGAGAGGAAATCATGAAAGCATCCCATGTTTTGGGGGGCGCGATGGCGCTTGCCCTGCCGATGAGCGCAGCCTTTGCCGAGGACGAAACCGTCAAGCTTGGCATGGTCATGTCGTATTCGGGCTGGTTCCAGCCGATCGATGCGGCCACGATCAACGGCGCCATGCTGGCCGTGAACGAGATCAACGCCAATGGCGGGATTCTTGGAAAGCAGATCGAGACGATCACCTTTGACAACAAGTCTGACCCGGCGCTCGGGGCCGATGGGGCGACCGAGGTGATCGCCGCAGGCGCCAAGGGGATGATCGTGCCTTCGGACTTTGACTTTTCCGCCCCGGCGACGCTGGTCGGGCAAGAGGCCGGCGTTCTGATGTTCTCGGGCGCATCGGACAGGAAGTTCGGCACGCTCGGGATCGGCAACATGGCCTTCTCGATCTCGAATGACTCGGTCACGCAAGGCGCGCTTCTGGCTGACTGGGCCTCTGGCACCAAGGGCTGGAAAACGGCCTATGTCCTTTTGGACAATACGATTTCCTACACCAAGACGCTGTGCGGGTCTTTCGCCGACAGCTTCCGCAAGGTCGCGGGCGAAGGTGCGGTTCTTGGCGAGGATACCTTCCTGAACGGCGACGCGACCATCGACTCGCAGATCGGCCGGATCAAGGCCCTTCCCACCGCGCCCGACATGGTGGTGATCTGCACCTATGCGCCGGGCGGCCCGAGTGCGATCCGCCAGATGCGGGCGGCGGGCATCGACGCGCCGATCGTCAGCGGCGAGTCGATGGATGGCGACTATTGGCTGGGCACCGTGCCGGACCTGTCCAACTTCTATGCGCTGAACTTTGGCTCTTATGTGGGCGACGACAGCGAGCCGGCCGTGAACGACTTCTTCGCGCGGTATGAAGCCGCCTATGGCAAGCGTTCGGACGTCTCCTATGCCCTGCGCGGCTATTCCATGGTCGAAGCCTGGGCACGCGCGGCCAACAAGGCCGGCTCGGTCGAGCCGCTGGATGTGGTGGCGGCGCTTGAGGCCTTCAACGACGAACCGCTGGTGGTTGGCCCGACGACCTTCACCGCGACGGACCGCATCGCGATGGACCGTCCGATGGCGATCATGAAGGTTGAAAAGGGTGTCGTCAGCTTTGAGGGCCGGTTCTCCGCCCCTGCGGCGAACTGAAAAGGCAGGTGGGTTGAGATGGCGCTATCCGCACGCGACGTGACGGTGCGTTTCGGAGCGGTTCAGGCAATCAGCAAGGTATCGCTGAGCCTGGACCGCGGCGAAATCCTGGGCCTCATCGGGCCGAATGGCGCCGGAAAGACCACGCTTGTGAATGTTCTCAGCGGCTTTCTGGCCCCCTCGGATGGGGTGGTCGACCTGGACAACGAGCAATTCGGCAAGCTTCGGCCGTACCGGATTGCGCGCAACGGCATCGTCCGCACCTTTCAGGCCGTGCGCCTGTTCCGGTCCATGACGGTTGCTGAAAACGTCGAGACCGCCTTGGTCAATGCGGGGCAAGGCCGTTCGGCCGCGCGTCGCCGCGCCCTTGAGATTCTGGATTACATGAAGATCGCCGACAAGGCGGGGCGCACCTGCGACGGTTTGAACTATGGCGACGAACGGCGCGTCGGCATTGCCCGCGCGCTGGCGCAGTCGCCCCGCTATCTTTTGCTGGATGAACCGGCGGCGGGGATGAACGTGGCCGAGGCGCGGGATCTGGCCGATCTGATCCGGGCGATCGGCCGCGACTTCGGCTGCGGCACCCTGTTGATCGAACACAACATGCGCATGGTGGCCGAGGTCTGCACGCGCCTGCACGTCATGGCCTCGGGCCGCACCGTGACCGAGGGCACCCCGGCCGAAGTCTTTGCGCATCCTGAATTCCGCAGCGCCTATCTTGGGGTGTCGTGATGCAGACCCTTCTTGAAATAACGGATGTCCGGGCAAGCTATGGCCGGATCCGGGCGCTGGACGGGGTCAGCCTGTCGGTGGGCGTGGGCGAGATTGTCGCCCTGGTCGGCCCGAATGGCGCCGGCAAATCCAGCACGCTGAATGCCGTCACCGGGGTTCTGCGGCCCGCCTCTGGCGAGGTCTTGTTCCGGGGCAAGTCGATCCTGAACCAATCTCTTGAATCAACCGTGCGCCGGGGCATCGCCATGGTGCCCGAAGGCCGCCGGGTGCTGGGCAGCATGACCGTCCGCGAGAACCTGATGCTGGGTGCCACGATCCGCCGCGACCGGGCCGAGGTCGCCAAGGACATCGCCCAGGTGATGGAGCGGTTCCCGATCCTTGGCCAGCGCCAGAACGAGGCGGCCGGGCGGCTTTCGGGGGGCGAACAGCAGATGCTGGTCATCTCGCGCGCGATGCTGTCGCGCCCGTCGCTTCTGATGGTGGACGAACCTTCCTTGGGGCTCGCGCCCCGGATCACCGATCAGATCTATGAGATGATGAAGGCGCTGCGCCAGGATGGCATGACGATTCTTGTCGTTGAACAAAGCGCGGAACGGGCCTTCGGGGCGGCGGACAGGATCTTTGTCCTGAATGGGGGCAAGGTCAGGCTGTCGGGGCCAACCGCGCAGATGAAGGCGCATCCGCAGTTCGAGGCCGCCTATTTCGGCATGATGGAAAGCGAGGCGAGCGATGCTTCAGACAATCGTTGACGCGCTTAGCCTTGGCGGGCTTTACGCCCTCACGGCCCTGGGCGTGGGGCTGATCTTTTCGGTCATGCGGCTGGCGAACTTTGCCCATGGCGAGCTGATCACCTGCGCGGGCTATGCCATGTTCACCCTGTCAGGCCAGCCCGTCCTGATCGCCATCGGGTTCGCCCTTCTGGTCTCTGTCGCGGTCGCGGTCCTGACCGAAAGGCTTGCCTTTCACCCCTTGCGCCATGCCGATCCGGCGACCTTGCTGATCGCCTCTTTCACCGTGTCGATGTTTCTGCAGAAACTCATGGTGTTCCTGTGGGATTCCCGGGTGAAGCCCCTTGATCCGCTGCCGTTCCTGAACACGCCGATTTCGCTTTTCGGGTCTGATGTCAGCCTTCTCAAGCTGGTCACGGTCGGCATCTGCGGCCTTCTTCTGGCGCTGCTGACGCTGTTTCTGGGGCGCAGCTCTTTGGGAATGCAGATGCGCGCCGCGGCCGAGGATTTCACGATGTCACGCCTGCTGGGCGTGCGGGCGACGACGGTTGTGATCCTGGCCTTCGTTCTGTCGGCCGTGCTGGCGGTTACCGTGGCCGTGCTTTTCATCGCGCAGACCGGGTTCGTGCATCCGCGGCTGGGCGTTCAACTGGCGGTCACGGCCTTTGTGGCGACCGTCATCGGCGGGCTTGGCAGCCTGCCGGGCGCGGTCCTGGGCGGGTTCGTCGTGGGGGTGACGGCGTCGCTGCTGCAGGTGCTTTTGCCGGCCTCGCTCAGCCCGTTCCGGGACGCGTTTCTCTATCTGACCGTCATTCTGATCCTGCTGGCCAAGCCCAACGGCCTGCTTCCCGCGCGCGGATTGAAGGAGCGTATCTGATGGCCCTTGTTTCCCGTTCAATGGATGCAAAATCCGGCAGCATCGGCATGCCTGATGGCTGGATGGCGCGGGCCCGGCTGCCGCTGCTCCTCTGTGCGCTGATCGTTGCGGTGTCGGTCCTGGCCTTTCTGGCCGACCCGCTGACCCAGCGCCGGGTGATCATGTGCCTGATCTGGATGATCGCGGTGATCGGTCTGCAGGTGTTCATGGGCAACAGCGGCGTGCTGAACTTTTCGACCGCAGCCTTCATGGGGGTCGGGGCCTATGCCTCGGCGCTGACGACGATGCCTGTCGATGTGAAGGCGCTGTTCCTGCCGGATCTGCCGGTCTGGCTGGCCGGGATGCAGATGCCCACCTATCTTGGCCCGTTTCTGGCTTTGGCCCTGGGCATGGGGATTGCGGTTGTGATCGGCTGGCCCTTGATGCGGCTGACCGGCATCGCCGCGGGCATCGCCACCTTTTCGGTGATGCTGATCGGCAATGTCGTGCTTGGAAACTGGACCAGCGTGACCGGCGGACAGACCTCGCTGACCGGTGTGCCGACCTTTGTCAGCCTGCCGGTCGCGGCCGGGTTTGCCATGGTGGCGGTCATCATCGCCCATCTTTTCGCGCAAAGCCGGATTTGCCTGCCCTTGCAGGCCAGCCGCGAAGACGAGGTTGCGGCCCGCGCGGCAGGCACGCCCGTCAATCGCCTGCGGTTGCTGGCCTTTGTGCTGGGGTCTGGTCTTGGGGCCCTGAGCGGGGCCTTGATGGGGCATTTCCAGGGCACCTTGCGGGTTGAAACCTTTTACTTCGATACGGCGTTCCTGCTGGTCGCCATGCTGGTTCTGGGGGGCATGCGGTCGATTTCGGGCGCCGTGGTGGGCACGCTGGCCGTGTCCTTCCTGACCGAAGTCCTGCGCAAGGTCGAAGCTGGCATTGACCTGCCCTTTGGCGCGCATCTGGCCGCGCCTGCCGGGTTGGGCGATCTGATCGTGGCCGGGGGCATGCTGCTTATTCTTATCTTCCGTCCGCTGGGAATAACCGGAGGACGCGAGCTTGACGCGATCTGGCGGCAGTCGGGACGCAAAACCAAACGGGAGGACACCAATGCTTGAATTCGAGGGACAGGTCGCCATTGTCACCGGGGCGGGCCGTGGCTTGGGCCGGGCCTATGCGCTGGACCTGGCGCGGCGTGGCGCAACGGTGGTCGTGAATGACATGGGCGCGCGGAACATCGCAGGCGAAGGCCGCGATGCGTCAGTCGCACAGACGGTTGTCGACGAGATCACGGCGGCAGGCGGCAAGGCGCTGGCCGATGGGTCGGACGTCGCAAGCGAGGCTGAAACGCTGGCCTTGGCCGAACGGATCGCCAAGGAGTTGGGCCGGATCGACATTCTGATCTGCAACGCGGGCAACCAGCGTTTCCTGCACTTTCACGAAACCCGGCGCGAGGATTACGACAGCCTTGTCGACATCCATCTTGGCGGCAGCTTCAACATGTGCCGCGCCGTCTGGCCGCAGATGGTCAAGCAGGCCTATGGCCGGATCGTGCTGACCACCAGTCAGGTTGGCTTTTACGGCCAGGTCGATGCGGTGGCTTATGGCGCCGCCAAGAACGGCGTTCTGGGCCTGATGCACGGCATGAAGCTGGACAGCAAGGCGCATGGGATTTTGGTCAACTGCATCTCGCCCTTTGCCGTGACCCGGATTTCGCAGGATCTTTTCCCCAAGGAACTGGCCCGCGATCTGGCGCCCGATCACGTGGCCGCGGGGGTCACCTTCCTGTCCAGCCGCGCTTGCCAGATGAATGGCGAGGTGCTGATCGCCGGCGGTGGCCACTTTGCCATTGCCCGCACGGTTGAAACCCTGGGCATCGATCTGGACGACCCGAAAGAGATCACGGCCGAGACCATCCATGCCCGGATCGGCGAGATCACCGACGTGTCGCGCATCGAGATGTATCCCGATGCCCTGGCCGCCGTGCAGATCACCTTTGACCGCATCACGACGCGTGCTGCCGGAAAATGACCCGGTTCCTTGCCATCTTCAAAGGCGAGATCCAGCCCGCGGCGCAACCGGCCGAGGTTACCAAGGGTCACTTCGACTGGCTGCGCGACAATGCCGACCGGATCACCGATTTCGGCGGGCTGCGACTGGCACCGGATAGTCCTTTTGTCGGTGCCGCCTGGATCATTCAGGCCGAAAGCGAGGCGCAGGCGCGCCAGTTGATCGCAGGTGATCCCTATTCTGCCGCCGGTCTTTGGGGCTCGGTCGAGCTTTACATCTGGAACGCTCCGAAAGCGGCTTCCGCAACACCAATCCAAACCAACGAGTGACGCCCATGACTGAATCCGCCTCACAGGTTGTGCTGCTGCAACCCAAGAAAACTGACCAAGCCCGCCAGGGACTGCCACAATTCTTTGGCATCTCGCAGGACAGCGCCGGGGCGCAGGGCATTTCCATGAACGTCACGGCCTTTGGGCCGGGCGGCAAGTCGAAGGCGCATTATCACCGCAATTTCGAAACAGCGATCTATGCGGTCAGCGGCAACGTCGCGCTGTTTC
>JALQYS010000040.1 GCA_023254015.1 Paracoccaceae bacterium | reverse complement strand
TGCTGCTGGCGGCCGAGTTGATGAACACCGCGCTGGAAGAGGTGGTTGACTATATCTCGACCGCGATCGACCCGCGCTCCAGGAAAGCCAAGGATTGCGCGAGCGCGGCCGTGGCGCTGACGGCGCTGGCGGGCGGTGTGGCCTGGGGGGTGGTGCTGCTTGGCTGACCTGTCCTGCCGGCCTCCTCGTGCGCCTTCGGCTTCTCGTCGGGGCGGGCGCCCGAAGAGCGACGAAGTCGACGATGAGGGCCTTAGCTGATGAGATGGCGCAGGCCTTGCGTCACATCCGTGCGCACGGCCAGACGAAGTCCCGGCTCGTCCCCGGCTTTCAGGGCGGCCAGAATCAGACGGTGGTGCTGGGGCAGGTCGCGGCGGCGGATCTTCTGGTAAAGCGCCCGCATCGTGGGGCCAAGCTGCAGCCAGACCGTCTCGATCATCGCCAGCATGGCCGGTGTCTGGGCGCGCAGATACAAGGTGCGGTGAAATTCCAGATTGCTGCGCACATAGGCCACGGCATCCTGATTCATCACCGCCTCCTGATTCGCGGCATTGATCGCCGCCAGCCGGTCAATCAGCGCGAAATGCACCCGGGGCAGGGCGCGGGCGGCCATTTCCGGCTCCAGCAGGGCGCGGATAGCGGCCAGCTCCTCGATCCGTTCCGGTGACAGGTCGGGCGTGCTGATCCGCCCCGAGGAAGAGATGGTCAGCGCCCCTTCGGCCGCCAGCCGCCGCGCAGCCTCGCGCACGGGGGTCATCGAAACGCCGAACTGGGCGGCAACCCCGCGCAGGGTAAGCGCCTGGCCGGGCCCAAGCTCGCCATGCATCACCTGCTGGCGCAGGGTGCGATAGACGCGTTCATGCGCGGCGGCGTTGGGATCGACAAGACGGGGTGTGCCGGACATGCGACATGCGACCATGAAGGGCGCCGGCGGTCAATCCCCCGGCGCGACAAAGCGCAGGGCGTGCAGCGCACCGCCCTCGGCGTGCAACCAGGCTCTCTGGTCCTGCCAGCCGGGATAAAGCCGCCCGACCACCGCCCAGAACCGGTCGGAGTGGTTCATCTCCAGCAGATGGGCGACCTCATGTGCGGCGACATAGCGCAGCACCGGCGGCGGGGCCAGGATCAGGCGCCAAGAATACATCAGCGCGCCCTCATGGCTGCACGACCCCCAGCGCGAGCGGGTATCGCGCAGGGTGACACGCGCTACCCGGCGGCCGATCTGACCGGCGTAATGGTCCGAAGCCGCCACCAGCCTGTCGCGCGCCAAAGCCTTCAGCCAGGCCTGCGCGCGGGCGCCTGCCAGCGCCGGGTCGCCCGGAATGACCAGCGAATCGCCCTCAAGCGCGATCCTGCGGCCCTGTCCGGCCACCAGCCGCACCGGCCGCCCCTCGACCGGGATCTCTGAGCCGAGGCCCACGGCATCGGCCCTTGGCAGCCGGGCCAGCGCATTGCGCAGCCAGCCCTCTTGCGCCTGCACGAAGGCCATTCCCTCGCTTTCCCGTGCGTGCAGGGGCAGCGACAGGGTCACCTTGCCGTCAACCCGGCTGACGCGCAGCGAAAAGCGCCGGGCGCGGGCCGACCGGCGCAGGGTGATTTCCAGGGGCGGGGGGCCGGGAAGGATGGGCATCTGACCTCTTGAAACGGGCGCATAGAATACCGATGTCAGCCGTGGTCGCAATCGGCCTGAGGCCTGTTCACAAAGGCTTTGACAGTGCCGGGCACTTGTGGCAATCGGCTGCGACTCTGGACATCGCCTGAAAAGGCCAGCCTGAAAAGGGAATACCATGCCCAAGGCAGAATGGGGCACGAAGCGCATTTGCCCCACCACCGGCAAGCGCTTTTACGACCTGAACCGCACGCCGATCGTCAGCCCCTACACGGGCGAGATTGTCGATATCGAAAGCGCGCGCCGCAAGATGGCCGCCGCCGTGATCAGCCGTGCGGTCCCCGACAAGGACGATGAGGTTCTGGTCGACGATCTGGAAGCGGATGACGATCTGCTGGCTGCCGGCGTCGCCGACGATGCCGAGATGGATGACGAGCTTCTGGAAGACGACGCCGACGACAATGTTTCGCTGGACGATCTGGCCGATGTGCCGGGCGACGAAGAGGAACTGTAAGTTCTTCCCGCAGGCGCGAAAAAAGTGCATTTTCCCTCTTGCACCCCGCCGCGCCTGCCAATAAACAGCACCCATCCGCAGCGGCCCACGGTGCGGAAGTTGGTAAAGGGGTCATAGCTCAGATGGGAGAGCGCTTGAATGGCATTCAAGAGGTCGGGAGTTCGATCCTCCCTGGCTCCACCAAACGCTCCAAGGGCGTCGATGGCAAAAACCATCGGCGCCCTTTGGCTTTGGGGCGACAGAAAGCTGGCCAGCTGGCTTTGACGCGGGTCTGACGCCCGCGCCGTCCTGGCAAGGGGCATGGCCATTGCCCTGTCCGGTCGGGCTGACCCGAAGTCGAATCATCTGCGCGGACGCCCGCGCCGGCAAACCGGCGGAGAATCGCATTTTGTCTGGACCTGACGGGCCTTATGTCTGATATAAATCAGGGCCCCAGTCGCCCGTGCCGCCAAGGGGTGGGCCCGGATCGTTTTCCGCTCGCTCTGGCCCGTTCAAACCCTAAGGATCGCATCGTGAGCGCCACCTATCGCGACATCAAGGCTGACATTCTGGGCAAGATCACCCGCGGCGAGTGGAAGCCCGGCAGCCTGATTCCGTCGGAACTGGAGTTGGCCGAGGTGTATGGGGCGGCCCGTGCCACGGTCAACCGGGCGATGCGCGAGCTGGCCGAGGAAGGCATCATCGAACGCAAGCGCAAGTCCGGCTCGCGTGTCAGGCTGTCGCCGCTGCGGCAGGCGCGGTTCGACATTCCGGTGATCCGTCACCAGATCGAAGAGCAGGGCCGGGCCTATCGCTATGCCCTTGTGCGCTCTGAGGTGATTGAGGCCCCCGATTGGCTTTGCGCCCGGCTGTCGCTGCCGGGCGGCGCGCGGGTCCGGCATCTGACCTGTCTGCATTTCGCCGATGGCACGCCCTGGCTGCATGAGGATCGCTGGATCAATCTGACGCTTCTGCCCCGCGCCGAGGCGGCCGATTTCTCGGCCATGGGGCCGACCGAGTGGCTGGTGACCCAGATCCCCTTTTCCGCCGTCGAGATCAGCATTTCGGCCACCGCAGCCGATGCCACGCTGGCGGCGCACCTGGATTGCGCCGTCGGAGAACCGCTGTTGATGACCGAGCGCCTGACGCATTGGGATGGGCAGACGGTCACCTATGTGCGTCTGGTCCATCGGCCCGGCCACCGGATGACCACGCGCTACTGACGCCCGCGCACTACTGACGACCGCGCCGCTTGGTTCCGCCCCGTTGTCCGGCGCGGCCGGCGGTGGACCGGCCCCGGGATTTCACGGCCTCTTCCACCGCCTCTTCAATCACCGACTGCCGCGCCAGCGGATCATCGGCCACGGCAAGCTCCACCGCTTCCAGTCGCTTGACCTCATCGCGGATGCGCGCGGCCTCTTCGAATTCCAGGTTCTCGGCCGCCTTGCGCATTTGCAGGCGCAGCGCGTCCAGATGGGCGGCAAGGTTCTGGCCGACATTGGCCTTCTCTACTTTGGCCGTGACGCGGGACTGATCGGTGTCGCCCTGATAGATGCCCAGAAGGATGTCCTCGACGTTCTTCTTCACCGTCGTCGGCGTGATACCATGGGCCTCGTTATAGGCGATCTGCTTGGCGCGGCGGCGGTTGGTTTCGCCGATCGCGCGCTCCATGCTGCCGGTGATGCGGTCGGCATACATGATGACGCGGCCCTCGGCGTTGCGCGCGGCCCGCCCGATGGTCTGGATAAGACTGGTTTCCGAGCGCAGGAAGCCTTCCTTGTCGGCATCCAGAATCGCCACCAGCCCGCATTCGGGAATGTCCAGCCCTTCGCGCAAGAGGTTGATGCCCACCAGCACATCAAAGGCCCCCAGCCGCAAATCGCGCAGAATTTCAATGCGTTCGATGGTATCGATGTCACTGTGCATATAGCGGATGCGGATGCCCTGTTCGTGGAAATATTCCGTCAGGTCCTCGGCCATCCGTTTGGTCAGCGTGGTGACAAGCACCCGCAGGCCCTGTTGGGCGACCTTGCGGATCTCGTCCAGAAGGTCGTCGACCTGCATCTCGACGGGGCGGATTTCCACCTGCGGGTCGATCAGGCCGGTGGGGCGAATGACCTGTTCGGTGAAAACGCCGCCGGTCTGCTCCAGCTCCCACGCCGCCGGGGTGGCCGAAACAAAGATCGACTGCGGGCGCATCGCGTCCCATTCCTCGAACTTCAGGGGGCGGTTGTCCATGCAAGAGGGCAGGCGGAACCCGTGTTCGGCCAGCGTCATCTTGCGCCGGAAGTCGCCTTTATACATGCCGCCGATCTGCGGCACGGTGACGTGCGATTCATCGGCAAAAACAATGGCATTGTCAGGGATGAATTCGAACAGGGTCGGAGGCGGCTCGCCCGGGGCGCGGCCGGTCAGCCAGCGCGAATAGTTCTCGATCCCGGCGCAAGAGCCGGTCGCCTCCAGCATTTCAAGGTCAAAGTTGGTGCGCTGCTCCAGCCGCTGCGCCTCAAGCAGTTTGCCTTCGCCATTCAACTGCTTCAGCCGGTGGAACAGCTCGTCCTTGATGCCCTTGATCGCCTGCTGCAGCGTCGGGCGCGGGGTGACGTAGTGGCTGTTGGCATAGATGCGGATCTGGCTGAAACTGTCGGTCTTGGCCCCGGTCAGCGGGTCAAATTCGGTGATCGCCTCCAGCTCCTCACCGAAAAAGGAAAACCGCCAGGCCCGATCTTCAAGGTGGGCGGGCCAGAGTTCGATCACATCGCCGCGCACGCGGAACGCTCCGCGCTGAAACGCCGCGTCCTGACGGCGGTATTGCTGGGCCACCAGTTCGGCAATCACCTTGCGCTGGTCGTAAATTCCCCCGACCGTCAGATCCTGCGTCATGGCCGAGTAGGTCTCGACCGAGCCGATGCCGTAGATGCACGAGACCGAGGCGACGATGATCACATCGTCGCGCTCCAGAAGCGCCCGGGTGGCCGAGTGGCGCATCCGGTCGATCTGTTCGTTGATCTGGGATTCCTTTTCAATATAGGTGTCGGTCCGGGCGACATAGGCTTCGGGTTGGTAATAGTCGTAGTAGCTGACGAAATATTCCACCGCGTTGTCAGGAAAAAACCCTTTGAATTCCCCGTAAAGCTGCGCCGCCAGCGTCTTGTTCGGCGCCAGAATGATGGCCGGGCGCTGGGTCTGTTCGATCACCTTGGCCATGGTAAAGGTCTTGCCGGTGCCGGTGGCGCCCAGAAGCACCTGGTCATGCTCGCCCGCCAGCACCCCCGCCGACAGTTCCGCAATCGCCGTCGGCTGGTCGCCCGCCGCCTGAAACGGCGTCTGCATGACAAAGCGTTTGCCGCCCTCCAGCTTGGGGCGGGTCAGCACCTCGGGGCGATCGGTCGGCAGGTTGGTGTTGTTGTGGGGCATGAGTGATTCCCTTCCGCCCGCAAATCTATTCCGTTTTTGTTCCGGCGAAAGGCCTAGGTTCAGCGGATGTTAACCAAGGTGGGCGCAAGGTTAAGGAAAGCATTTCAATTTTAAGGAAAACATTTTTTACTCGCGCATCTTTTGGTTGCGCGACTGCTTTGCCCGGGGCAGAGTGCAAGGGCAAGCAGCAGCAAAGCCTGCCGGTTGGTCGCACCACACACCCCACCCACACTCCCCGTGACCAGCCGGCAGCGCCTTTGCCCCGGCGGGGCTTGCATCTTTCCCGGCTTTTCGGAATAAACCCCTTCAAAGCCTCAGGGAGTCCTTGCCATGCGCGCCCGCATCTATCAGCCCGCGAAAACTGCCATGCAATCCGGCGTCGGCAAGACCAAGGTCTGGGTGCTGGAATATGCGCCAGCCTCCAGCCGCACGGTCGATCCGCTGATGGGATGGACCTCGTCCAGCGACACCCAGAGCCAGGTGAAACTGCGCTTTGACAGCCGCGAGGCCGCATTGGCCTATGCCGCCCAGAAAGGCATCGAGGCCGAGGTCGTCGATCCCAAGCCGCGCAAGCACAACATCCGGGCCATGGGGTATGGCGAGAATTTCGCCACAAACCGCAAGGGCGCCTGGACGCACTGAGGTTTTCTTGTCGCTGACGCCCCGCTTCGGCGGGGCGCTTTCGTTTTTGCACCAATGCTCAAAGGAATTCCCATGCGAATTCAATCCCTGTCCGCGATTTCCCTGACCTGCGCGATGGCGCTGTGGTCCTCGACCGCCCTGGCCGAGGCGACCGACGAAGGCGCGGCCGCGCTTCTGGCCACCCTCCAGACCTATCTCGGCACCACCGAGGGCGTGGTTGCGGTGGCCGTGGACGGCGACGATTACATGGTGACGCTGGATGTCGCGCCGCTGATCGCCAAGATCCCGGCCGAAGCGGGCCTGACCGCCAATGTCTCCAAGATCGACATGGTTGTCACCGACAATGGCGACGGCACCTGGGATTACGCCATCGATCAGCCCGCCTCCATCGCCTATGAAATCCCGGGCTCGATGAAGACCTCGACCGAATATGGCCAGATCCTTCTGACCGGGACCTTCGACGAAGAGCTGGGCGACAGCAGCGAATATCATCTTGAGCTGAACGATATGGTCACCGACCAGACCCAGACCGACCCGACCATGGGCGAGGTGACCGTGAAGGCAACTCAGGCCAGCATGGTCGTGGATGGCACCGCCGAGGCGGCCGACGCGGGCGTGAACAGCCAGTTCACCACCACCGCCACCGACATCGCCTATGACATGACGATGCCGGGTGGGGAGGGCATGCCGCCGATGACCTTCGCCGCCACTGTGGCCGAGGCCGGCGCGACCGGCGCCATCACCGGCTATGAGCCGCAGGGGATTTACGGTCTTCTGGCCTTCTTTGTCGCCCATCCCGACGCCGCGCTGATCGAGGCCGACAAGGCCGGCCTGAAGGCGGCCCTAGACGCCGCGATGCTGCTTTTTGAAAACCTCACGATGACCGGCTCTTACAAGGACATCGCCGTCACCACCGCGATGGGCCCGGTGGGTCTGGCCGAAGCCGGTCTGACCATCGATGCCAATGGCCTTGTCGAGGACGGCAAGTTCCGCGAGGCGATCAG
>JALQYS010000568.1 GCA_023254015.1 Paracoccaceae bacterium | reverse complement strand
CCCCGGCGCGGGCGTGACGCCGGCCAGCATGACCAGCGCGACCGGCTGCTGCCCGGTCTTGTCCAGATGCGCCAGAAGGGCGGCGGGGCCTTCGAGCGGCGCCCATCTCAGCCCTGCCCCTTCCGGGTTAGGCCCTTCCAGCTTCGCCCCGCGCCCCGTGGCGATCAGCCCCCGGTCTGCGGGCCAGTGCCACCGCACCATCCGCCCCACCCGGCCAAAGGCCCCGACCAGCACATCCGGCGTCATGCGGGCCTCAGCCCCGGGCCAACTGATAGCCGACCGTCTCGGCCAGCGGGAAGTTCACCCGCTCGGCCAGTTCGACATAGCGGGCGAATTCGGGCTTCTGCCAGCTTTGCGAGGGGCGGATGGTGATGTGATTGGCCTTGTGCTGCAGCACTTCCTCATTCACCGGCGGGAAGAGATGGGTGCGCTCCCACGAGACATTGGCCTCGTTCGGGGCGACGAAGAAATCGGTGTTCTGCTGCAGCCCGGCCCAGGCCTGGATCTCTTGCACCATCGGCAGGGGCGAGGTGGCGAAATCCTCATAGCGGATGCGGCGGAAGGCCTGGGGATTCAGCGCCTCGACCTGCGCCATCCGCAGCACGCGGCGGTTCCAGGCGCGCTGGTGGCCTTCGAGCTTGTCCATCTTCTTTGTCAGCTTCGACCAGCTGGCACAGACGGCGCGCGGGTCGCGCACCAGGTTGAGCATGTAGAAATCGATCTCCTCGGCCAGGATCAACGCCAGGGCGAGGCCGGGGCTTTTGGAGGAATCGATCAGCGCCGGGCAGCCCGACACCTCGCTGCAGATGCGGTAAAGGCCGGCGGTCAGCGCCAGGAACCCGGCATGGGCCTGCGCCAGCGGGGCCAGATCGGCCGCCACCGACCAGTCTTCAACCCGCTCTGCCGCCTTGGAAAAGGCCTCAAGCCCGGTGCGGAACCGCTCGATCGGGTTCAGCCCGAAGCCGGCCACCATCCGCGCCGCCACGGTGCCCCAGAAATCGCACAGCACCAGCGGCTTGCCGCAGGAGCAGACATGCTTTTTCGCGATGCCGTCGGGCAGGTCGCGGATCTGGCCAAGGTCGAAACAGTCATGGTTCTGCGACAGGAGCAGGCTGACAAAGGTCGTCCCCGAGCGTCCCGCCCCCCCCAGATATACCACTTTGGTCTTTGTCATCTGAACTTCCTTCTTGGGGTTCGGCGGCCTTGTGACCCTCTGGCGGGATCAATTGGGCCAGATCATTTGGGCCAGATCAATTGGCTCACATAAATTGCGGCAGATCATTCGGGAAAAAGAAATTCGGCCACGGTTGCGGCCAGACCGGTGCCGGTC
The DNA here is from genome assembly GCA_023254015.1 of Paracoccaceae bacterium. GTDB lineage: Bacteria > Pseudomonadota > Alphaproteobacteria > Rhodobacterales > Rhodobacteraceae > Tabrizicola_A. The sequence continues at coordinate 4,271 of JALQYS010000568.1, read as the reverse complement.
GTGGCGCTCAGGCGGCGGTCAAGGCTGGCCATGGCATGGCCCGCGCCGGCCACCGGCACCCAGCGGAAGCTGGCCCCCGCCGCCGCCAGACTGTCTCCGGCGGCCTGCGGGCTGTCATGCAGGATGCGCGGATCAAAGGCGCTGGGGCCGCCCTCGGGCGGGTAGCGGTCATCCTCGGTGCCGCTGAGGCCAAGCGCGCGCAGCCCCTGCAGCGGTCCGCAGTCGCGCACGGCAAGGCCACCCGACAGGGCGACCAGCGCAAAGACCCGCGCGCCTTTGGCGCAGACCAGCCGATAGGCCATCTGGGCGCCGTTGGAATGGCCGACAACGGCAATTTCGCGCCCCGGCGCCACCAGGCCCAGCCCGTCCAGATGTGCGATCACATCGGCGAGATAGCCCAGATCGTCCACCTCGGGCCGGATCCCGCTGCCGCAGCAGACCCCGTCATTCCAGGCCGTCACCCGCCGCCCGTCGGGGGCGACAAAACGGCTTGCCCCCAGATAGGCCACGCGGAAGGCGGTCTTGCGGCCGGTGTCCAGCAAGGGCAGGCCGCGCTGCATCCGGACGGCGTCGCTGCCCGCCTCGGCCAGCGCCAGCACCAGCGGCAGCGGGCCCGTTGCCCCCTCGGGTTGCGCCAGGACAAAGCCCCGCCCGTCCACCGACATCGGCAGAACCTCGGTCCCGGCCAGCGCCGGGCCGCCCGCGACAAGCGCGCAGATCAGGGCGGCCAGACGCGCGATCATCGGGCCATCTGCCCCAGCGCTTCGGCCACCAGCCGCCGCGTCAGCCTGGCCGTGCCCGTCGTGAGGTTGGCGTGGTTGTAATCGCGGAAATCGCCGGGACCGAAGCCGAATTCGGTATGCAGCACGATCCGCGTTCCGGTGCGGGCCGAGATCTGCTGCAAAAGCCGGGCAAGGCGGTTTTCCGGATCGGCCATGTCGGGCGCCGTCACCTCGGGGCTGAGGATGGGATGCACGAAGGACAGGCAGCGGTCGGTCAGCGCCGAGATCGCCCGCCAGCTTGCCAGCCAAGTCTCGATCTCCATCGGGATGAAGTCGCGCCGGCCAAGGAAGGTCTCGACATCCTCGCGCTCGCGCTTGCGGTTCCAGGCGGCCTCGGCCATCGCATCGCCCGCCGTCTCTTCGGCCATCGCCTCGGGTCCGGCAAGGCTGCCGCCCAGTTCCGGCTGCCAGCGGCCGCGGAGATCCCCCGACCTGACCCGGCCAAGCCGGAAGCGGCCCGCGAGATAGTTGGCGACAATCTCGGAATGGGCCGGATAGGGCAGCGTGCTCAGTTCGGCCGGCTCCAGTTCCAGCACCGCAAAGGCCACCGGCTTGCCGCTTTGGCCGATCACCTCGCAGGCGTGCTGCACCAGTTCCGCCGTGCCAAGATTGCTGAGCGAGGCCGTGCCGAAGTTGATCGCCGTGACGGGGCTGCCAAGACGGCGCGCCTCGGCCTCGGCCAGCGGAGCGGAAACCCCGTTCATCGTGCCGGAGGAGCCGAAGAACAGCGCCAGGGGATGTGGCGCGGCCGCGACAACGGCCGGCAGGTGGGTCAGGCATTCGATGACGCGGCGCGCCCGGATGTCGAGGGTCCTTTGCGTCACCCCGGGCCCCTGATCGAGGAGCTTGTCAACGAACCTGGCGAGTTCCGCGGGTCTGGGCACGTCCGGTTTCTGGGCTAGTTTCCGGGCTGGGGCTTCGGGTGCAAGGCCGCGTTCTTCCAGCCGTTTGCGGATAAAGCGCGTCACACCATCGATCGGCAGTTCCGACAGGCGCTGCACCTGGTCCTGATCCAGATTCAGCGCATAGGCCTTGTCGATCGCCTGGGCGAATTCGGTAAAGGCCAGCGAATCCATCCCCGCATCCATCAGGTTCATCGCCTCAAGTATCGCCGGGCGGCCGAGGGCGGGGTTGATGCGCAGCGCGGTCTCCACCAGAAAGCGCCGCACCGGAAAGATCTCGGGGGCCGCCGGTTTGCGCCTTTCGGGCTGGGCTGCGGGTTCGGCCAGCATCTCGCAGATCCGCGGACGGTCGGCCTTGCCGCTGCCGTTGCGGGGAAATTCGGCGATCGGGCGCAGCGCACTGGGCACCATATAGGCGGGCAGAACCTCTTTCAGCCGGTCGTGCAACTGGGTGAAATCGCCGTCCCAGCCTTCGACCGCGGCCACCAGCGCGGTGGGATTGGCCGATTTCAGCGGCAGCGCCGCCACGATGGCATTGCAGCCCCCGGTCAGCTTGCGGATCGCCGCCTCGATCTCGCCGATCTCGACGCGATAGCCGCGGATCTTGATCTGGTTGTCCATCCGGTCGACGAACTGGATGGCGTCGGGGGCGGCAAGGATCACCCGGTCGCCGGTTCGATACCAGGTCTCGGGGCGGCCGGGCAGCTGGACAAAGGCCTTGGCGGTCTTTTCGGGATCGTTGAGATAGCCTTGCGCCACCTGCGGCCCGGCCACCAGCAACTCGCCCATGCCGCCGGAGCCGACGGGCCGGTTTTCCTCGTCCACCACAAGGCAGGTCATGCCCGGCAGCGGCGCGCCGATCGGCGTCAGGTCCAGATGGGTGTGGATCTCGTGATCGGGCAGAACATAGCGCAGGCAGACGATGGTCGCCTCGGTCGGGCCATACCAGTTTTCCACCCGCCGGCCCGTCGCCCGCTGCCAGGCCCGCGCCAGGGCCAGGGGCAGCGCCTCGCCCACGAAGAACGACAGGCGCAGTTGCGCCAGCGCGCCGGGCATGAGCGCGCCCTGCAGGCTCATCTTCTGGCCCAGCGACGGCACGGAAAACCAGCAGGTCACCCGGTCGCGCAGCACATAATCGGCCGGGCGTTCCAGATCGCGGGCACTGGGCACCATCAGCTGCCCACCGGCGCGCCAGGTGATGAACAGATCATGCACCGAGACATCGAAGGTCAGATCGAAATTCTGCGAGAACCGGTCCTCGGGGCCGAAATCGGCCACCTGGTTGGCCGCCGTCAGATAGGCGTCCAGATTGGCATGGGTGATCGGCACGCCCTTGGGCAGGCCGGTGCTGCCCGAGGTGAACAGGATATAGGCAAAGGGGTTGTCATGCCGGCGCCGGGGCGGTTCGGCCCGCTCGGGGAAGCCGGCGACCAGATCGACCCCCTGCACCGTGTCCAGGATCGCCCCGGCCCGGGCCTTGGCGGCGGCGCTGCAGATCAGAAACGAGGCGCCCGAGAGGGCCACGATGGTGCGGTTGCGCGGATCGGGAAAGATCGGGTTCAAGGGCACATAGGCATGGCCCAGCATCAGGGCCGCGAGAACCCCGGCATAGCTTTCGATGCTGCGGTCGGCATAGATCGCCGTCACGCCATGGCTGTCGTCGGTTTCGCGCGCCGAGATCGCCCCGGCAAGCGCCAGCGCCCGCGCCCCAAGCTCGCGATAGCTGTAGTCGCGCCCCTCGACCCGGATCGCCAAGGCCTCGGGGCTGTCCTTCATCCGGGCGGCGAAATCATGCCAGGCCCGCCAGGGACCCTGATCTGGAACGTTCAGGAACTCTGAACCATCTGCACCCGTGGCACCAGCCGCGTGAAGGAAATTCTGCATCTCTGCTCTCAGCCCATTCCTGTCGTCACAAAACGCCCGGCAAGGCCTGCAGGCCGGGCTTGCAATATGCCGCTCACGAATAGCCGGAGGCGGAGCCGATGGCCACGGCAGAAATGCGCGCCCCAGTCTTGCGCGCCCCAGTCTCCTTGACGGCCCCCCTTTGTGGCCCGCGGGGGGCCTTGCGGGGGGGGCCTTGCCCGAGGCCTTGCGCGGGGGGGGCTGCCCTCAAAGTTCGGGTGCGGCCCCCGTGGCGCCGGTAACCCCGTCATGAAGCGCTTGCAGCCGTGCCGCCTCGCCATGGCCCCAGGTGGCCCAGAAGTCTGCCCAGAGCGGATCGGGATCCGTCAGCCGGATCTTCAGCAGTGTCGCCCGGCCCGTTGCGGAATCCGTGCCGACATAGGCCTTCAGGATCGCGCCACAGGCCACGGAAACCTCTTCCTCGCCCGTCTCGCTGGCCAGGACATAGTTCGACATCAGCGCCTGATGCGACCCTTCCGGGCAGGAGAAGGCGCCAACAAGAACCTGCCCCGCGCGATCATAAAGCCGGTCTTCGTTGATGTCGTTGGACCGGGGCCCGTATTTCTTTGCCAGGGACTCGACCATTGTCGACCCGGCCAGGGCGTCGGCCTCGGGAATGGTCCACTCACGCCCGACATCCGTGGCAACCGGCACCTCGTCGGCGGCCCATTCCCTGGTGGAGGTG
>JALQYS010000540.1 GCA_023254015.1 Paracoccaceae bacterium | reverse complement strand
AATTTCCACGACACCACTTCGGCGGCAGCGGCGGCGCTGGCCGATTGCAATGGCAAGAAAAAGACGGAATCGGATTGCGTGATCGCCGCCTATATCCGCCCCGAAGGCTGGCAAGACGTCGGCTTTGGTCTGTCGTCGGATGCGACCACCGCTTTTGAAAAGTATAACATGAGAACCGGCGCGCTGGCGGTTTCGGCGGTCACCGGGGCCTTTGGCATGGCCAAGGGCGACGGCGCGGCCGATGAGGCGCTGCGCGACTGCGCGGCGATGAATGAAAAGGCCACCGATTGCGCGGTGGCCATCCAGAACTGAGCTTGCGGAACTGGGCTTGCGGGGGCCACGCGGCCCCGGCTACTCCTCGGGCTCGAACCGCACCGCGACGCCGTTGATGCAATAGCGCAGGCCCGTGGGCGGCGGGCCGTCGGGGAACACATGGCCCAGATGGGCATCGCACCCATGGCAGCGCACCTCGGTCCGCACCATGAAATGGCTGCGGTCCTCGTGTTCTTCTACCATGTCGTTCGGCAGGGCCGCGTTGAAACTGGGCCAGCCACAGCCCGATTCGAACTTGGTCGAGGCATCGAACAGCGCGGCATCGCAGCAGATGCAGCGATAGGTGCCGGGGCCTTTGGCAAAGCCCGGATGGCTGAAGGGCCGCTCGGTCGCGGCCCGGCGCGTCACCTGAAAGGCCAGCTCGCCCAGTTGCGCCAGCCATTCGGCATCTGATTTCATCACCTTGGTCATCGTGCTTTTCCCGTCTTGCGGCGGCCCACCCGGGGCAAGCCGCTTGCCTGTTCTCCATTCCTGCCGCACATCTAGGCCGGTCAGGGGTGATTTCCAAGTCAGGGAAAGGGGCGGGGGTGCGGCTGTCGAAAGGGCATCTGGTGGCAAGGCGGGCAGAAGGGCCGGCCGACATCGCCCGCGCGCAAGAGCTGCGCCATCTGTCCTTTCTGGCCGCCCGCGGCCTGTGCCGCCCCGGCGGGCGCGATGTCGATGGCTTTGATGAGCATTGCCAGCACATCCTGATCGAGAACGCCGAAGGTTGCCTTCTGGCCTGTTTCCGGCTGTTGCCCCTGCCGGCCGCCCGGATTGCCGAAAGCTATTCGGCGCAGTTCTATGACCTTGCGGCGCTGTCCGCCTTGCCCGACCCGGTGCTGGAGCTGGGGCGGTTCTGCGTCGCGCCGGGGGGGGCTGACCCGGATGTGCTGCGGCTGGCCTGGGCGGCGATCACCGCCGAGGTGGATGCGCGGGGCGTCGGGCTTCTGTTCGGCTGCACCTCTTTTGCCGGGGCCGATCCGGCGTTGCACGCACCGGCGCTGGCGCATCTGGCGCGCGCCCATGCCGCGCCTGCCCATCTTGCCCCGCGCCGCAAGGGGCAAGCGGTGGACCTGCCCGACACCGCCGCCGATCCGCGCACGGCCCTTGCAGCCATGCCGCCGCTGTTGCGGACCTATCTGGCAATGGGCGGCTGGGTCAGCGATCATGCGGTGATCGACCGCGATCTGGACACGCTGCATGTGTTCACCGCCGTCGAGGTTGCCCGCATCCCGCCCGCCCGCGCGCGCGCCCTGCGCGCGCTCACCACTTGAACCGGCGCGCGCTGGCGGGTTGACGCCGCGCCCCGGCCCGCTTACCTCCGCCGCATGGCACGCGCACCCCTTCTTCAGCTTTCCGGCATCTCGCTGACCTTTGGCGGCAACCCGGTGTTCGACAACCTTGACCTTGTGGTCCAACCGGGCGACCGGGTGGCGCTGGTGGGGCGCAACGGGTCGGGCAAATCCACCCTGATGAAGGTGATGGCAGGGCTGGTCGAGGCCGACCACGGCCTGCGCGTCGTGCCGCCGGGCGTGAGCGTCGGCTACATGGAACAAGACCCCGATCTTTCGGCCTATGCCACGCTTGGCGATTACGCGGCCTCGGGCCTGCCCGAGGGCGAGGCTTACAAGGTGTCGGTCGTGGCCGAAGGGCTGAAGTTCAACCCCGCAACGCCCGTCTCCACCGCCTCGGGCGGGGAACGCCGCCGTGCCGCGCTGGCCAAGCTGATGGCCGAAGCGCCCGAATTGATGCTGCTGGACGAGCCGACCAACCATCTGGACATTCAGGCCATCGAATGGCTGGAAACCCAGCTGCGTGACACCCGTTCCGCCTTTGTCATCATCTCGCACGACCGTGCCTTCCTGCGCGCCCTGACGCGCGCCACGCTCTGGATCGACCGGGGCGAGGTGCGCCGCCGTGAATCCGGCTTCGAAGGGTTCGAGGAGTGGCGCGAAACCGTCTGGGCCGAAGAGGACGAGGCCCGTCACAA
>JALQYS010000511.1 GCA_023254015.1 Paracoccaceae bacterium | reverse complement strand
TTGCGGCGCTGGCCGTGCTGGCCGGGGCCATATTCACGCTTGTTGACCGGCGACTTGGCGCGGCCCCAGATGTTTTCGCCCATGCGGCGGTCAATTTTGTACTTGGCAGACGTGCGTTTGGTCACGGCTGATCTCCTTCGTCAGATATGAAGGGCGTTGTCCTTTGGCCTTCCAGCCCGACAGGCATCCCCTTGCGGGGGCCACCAACACCAATGAAAAGCCCCAGAATTTCTTCCGGGACCGTGGGGCGGCTTATACAGGGGTGAAAGGCGCTGTCAACACCCTCATCGTTGACTGCGTCACTCTTCGGGGGGGGGGCCTCCCCGACGAGAAGCCGCAGGCGCACGAGGAGGGTCGTCAATGCGCCATTTCATAGCGCAGGATCGCCGCCTCGGAGGCCGAAAGGTTGCGTCTGGCATAGTCGCCATAGCTGTGCGGGTCGCTCTGCACCCCCGGCAACAGCGCCAGAAGCGCGCCCAGTTGGCCGGGGTCCACCGTATCCAGCGCGGTGTTCGACGGGTGGAAGCTTTCCGTTTCCAGCCCGTTGGCCCAGATCACATTATGCCGTTCCAGCAGGATATGCACATAGGTCACCTCGCGCAGGCTGTGATCGACGATCACCGTCTGGTCGTTCAGCAGATCCTCGGCCGCCACCAGAACTTCGGGCGTGTTGAACAGCGCCCGCGCGGCGGGTCCGCACAGCAGCATGCGGTGCTGGGGCGACACCAGCAGATCCTCGTCCGGGCGCCCGACGCCCAGCGCGCCGGCCTTGAATCGCACCGGCCGCAGGTGCGGCATGGCATAAAGCCGCGCCCCGGTCATGCGGCGGTGGCCACACCACAGCACCTCTTGCGGGCCGTTGTCGCGGGTCTCGATCCGGTCGCCGGGGCGGATGTCGCGGATCATGCGCGGCCCCTGCGGGGTGGCCAGCCGCGTCTCGGGGGTAAAGCAGATCACCCCGCCCGCGGTGCGCGCACCCGCGCCGGAATGGGTACGGTCGATCGAGGTCCGCACCACCCAGAGATCCTGATCGACGGGCGGCAGATCGCCCACCAGCATCAAGAGCCGCGCCCCGGTATCGGGCACGGGGATGATGGTCACGGCAAAGCTTTGGTGGCCATCGGTCACGATGAAGGACTGATCGGGCATGGAAGGGTCCTGCCCGCCGTCAGGCTCACCCATGCCTTCGCCGCCCACCGCCACACCGACCAACCGGCGCACCATGCGCGCCGCACGCTTGCGAATGTCCGCAGCCCCCTCGGCCCCTTCCAGAAGCAACAACCCTTGCGGCCCATCCACCCGCACGGCCGCCCCGCTCCAGCGCCATGTGGTGCCGACCGCAAGAACGTCCAAAGGCGCGGCGCGAAGGCCGTCCACTTCCGTCTGTGACCAGGAGATGACGAACGTGCCCAGAGAGCCCGTTTTCATAGCCTGTATGCCTGCTCGTTTCTTTTTCGTATTTTCACGGCTTTTTCCGCCGCTTGTGCGAAAAAGTTAACAGCACGGCCGATGATTGGCTATAGCAAAGCCGCAACAATCACAGGGATTGTTCGAAAAGTCAGAAGCGCAAATTCAGGCTGAGTGCGCCGACCACCTGCCCCTCGGGCTGCTCTTCGAACTCACGCGACAGATAGCTCACCCCATAGAAGGTCGAGGCGCGCTTGCCCTGCCAGTGAACCCCGGCCCGCAGGCGATAGCGGTCGTCACGTGCCGTCACGGCCCCGCCCGAGGGCAAGAGCGCGGTGTCCGCCACATGGGCAAGATCGCCCCCCAGGGTCAGCGAAAACCCCTCGCTCCGCGCCCCTTCGACCGCACGATAGCGCGTGCCGGTGGTCACATCACGCAGCATCAGATCCTGCCGCCCCAGCTGGCCGATGGTGATATCGCCTCCAACCCGCAGCAGCGTCTCCACCCCCGCCTGTGCCGCAACGAAGGGACGGGCCTGCAGGCTGTCGCCAAAAGCAAAGCTGCGCCCGATCTCGACATTCACCCCCGGATAGACCCGGTTGCCAAGCTGGTTGCCCAGAACGCCCGGCGAAGGCGGGACCATCCCGCCCAGGTCATGCGCCCATTCCTGAAAGCGGCCGATCCCGGTCTGCGGCCCGGTAAAGGCCAACTCGCCCCCCAAAGCCACCTCATTGCCTGCCCAGCCGAAATGCGTGTTCAACCCGAGGGCCAGGAGGCCAGCATAGCGCCGGTCCGTCGGGACGGGCGTCGTCAGATTGTCCGGCGCGATCACCGCGGCATGGCCGCGCAGCTCCAGAATGTCGCCAAAGCCCGCCGCCTCATAGCCATGCCAGGACGGCCCGCGCACCCGGCTGACACTGTAAGAGCCCGAGCGCCAGCGGTCCCGGCCATCGCCGATCTGGTCATTGGTAAAGACCCGCCCCCAGCCCAGCGTCACGCGATCCTGCGCCAGTCCGGCGGTCGCAATCACCGCCAGCCCGGCGGCCAAGAGGAGCCTTTTCAACATTCTGCCTGTCCCTCTGCATGGCCCCCCAGCCGGAAGGTCACCTTAAGCGCCTTCCCCCATGCCTTGCCACTGTGTTGAAATTATGGAGCGAACCGCTGTTTCTTCTTTGCAACGCCCGGCTGCGCGGGCCGCTGCACAGGCCGCGCCGGCGACCGATTGTCATGGTGCATCTGCACTATGGCGGCCCTGCACGTCCTGCGGAACACTCGGGCCGACGAACCGGAGGAGACGCCGCAATGACCACTGCCTTTTACCACGACGAACGCTGCCTGTGGCACACCACCGGGGAACATGCGCTGATCATCCCGGTGGGCGGCTATGTGCAGCCCCCCGCTGGCGCTGGCCATGCCGAAAGCCCCGAAACCAAGCGGCGGTTCAAGAACCTGCTCGAAGTGTCCGGCCTGTGGAAAAAGCTGGACATCCGCGATGCGCCAGCGGTCACGATGGAGGACATGCTGCGCGTCCATACCCCGGACTATCTGCGAAAGTTCAAGGAAGTGTCCGATGCCGGCGGCGGCAATGCCGGCCATTACTCGCCCTTCGGCCGGGGGTCTTATGAAATCGCCATGATCTCGGCCGGGCTGGTGAAGCGGGCGGTCGAGGACGTGCTGACGGGGGCGGCAACCAACGGCTATGCCCTGTCGCGCCCCCCGGGCCACCATTGCCTGCCCGATGCCTCGATGGGCTTTTGCCTATTGGCCAATATCCCTATCGCGCTTGAGGCCGCCCGCGCCGCCCATGGCCCCTTGCGGGTGGCGGTGGTGGATTGGGATGTGCACCACGGCAATGGCACCGAGGCGGTGTTCTATGACCGCGACGACACGCTGACCATCTCGCTGCATCAGGAATCCTGTTTCCCCCTCGACAAGGGGGCGGCGGCCGACCGGGGCGCTGGCAAGGGGCTTGGCACCAACCTGAATATCCCGCTTTTGCCCGGCAGCGGCCATCAGGCCTATCTTGATGCCTTTGATCTGCTGGTCGCCCCGGCGCTGCGGGCCTATCGGCCCGACATGATCGTGGTCGCCTCGGGCCTTGATGCCAATGGCGTCGACCCGCTGGCGCGAATGCTGGCCCATGCCGAAACCTTCCGCGCCATGGCAACAAGGATCAAGGCGCTGGCCGAAGAACTCTGCGACGGCAAACTCCTGTGTGTCCATGAGGGCGGCTATTCCGAACTGATGGTGCCCTTCTGCGGTCTGGCGATCGTGGAAACCCTGTCGGGCGAAAAGACCGATGTGATCGACCCGATGTTCGATATCATCCACGCCCAGCAGCCTCCCGCCGACATGATCGCCTTCCAGCGCGCCCGGCTTGAGGCGCAGGCCAAGGCCATGGCGGGTTGATCGGTTTTCACAAGAAAACTGGGTTTCCGGCCCAAAACATCGCCCGGCAAGGTTGAAAAACATCAACTCTGCCGGGCTGCCCCGGCCAGTCCCCCATGCGCCCGCCTGCGGGCCGGGGTCACGCCGCGCCTAGGATCTGGCCCGCATGGTCGGCCAGATAGATCCGCAGCCAGGGGGTAAAGGCCTCGGGCGTCGCGGCGATTTCTGCCTGCAACGCCTCAAGCCCGATCCAGCGCGCGTCCATCACCTCATCCGGGTTCAGCGCCAGCACCAGATCGGCCGGAGCATGGGCGCGGAACAGCGCCACCACCTCATGCTCCACCATGCCGCCGCCCACCTCGGCGCGGTATTCCACGCCTCCGGCCGCCTCCAGCGTCAGCCCCCGGATACCCAGCTCCTGGTCCAGCCTGCGTGCCGCGCAATCTACGTCCGCCTCGCCCCACAGGGGATGGGTGCAGCAGGTGTTCGCCCAAAGCCCCGGCGTGTGGTATTTGCCCAGCGCGCGCCGCTGGATCAGGATGCCGCGATCGGACAGCACGAAGACCGAGACAGCCTTGTGGCGCAGGCCCCGCAGGTGCACCTCCAGCTTGCCCACCGGGGTCAGGCGGCCCTCGACCCAGGCCGGGATCATGTCATCTGCCGTCATCGCTGCCGCCCCTTGTCATCGGCCGCCCTCTAGCGGCATCGGCCCCACCATTCAAGCCTTGCCAAACCCCGCCCCCCCGCGCTACCTGCGCGGCAAAGGCCCCCATCCCGACCACGGAGACAGCCCATGTTCGACCGGTCCATCAAGATCGCCCCCTCCATCCTGTCGGCCGACTTTGCCGACTTCGGCCGTGAGATCCAGGCCATCGAGGCACAAGGCGCCGATTGGGTGCATGTCGACGTTATGGACGGTCATTTCGTGCCCAACATCACCTTCGGACCGCCCGCCGTGGCCGCCTTCCGCCGCCATGTGAAAACCGTGATGGACGTGCACATCATGATCTCTCCGGTTGACGCCTATATCGACGCCTTCGCCAAGGCCGGCGCCGACTATCTGACCGCCCATGTCGAGGCCGGTCCCCACATCCACCGCACGCTGCAGGCCATCCGCGGCGCCGGAATGAAGGCGGGCGTGGCGCTGAACCCCGGCACCCCGGCCGAGGCGGTGGCCCATGTGCTGGATCTGGCCGACCTTGTCTGCGTCATGACGGTAAACCCCGGCTTCGGCGGGCAAAAGTTCATCGACATGACGGCCAAGGTGCGCCAGCTGCGCGCCATGATCGGCGACCGCCCCGTGCATATCGAAATTGACGGCGGGGTTGACCCCACGACCGCCCCCCTTGTCGCGGCGGCCGGGGCCGATGTGCTGGTCGCAGGCTCGGCGGTGTTCAAGGGCGGCTCGGTCGCCAATCCTGCGCCTTATGGCGAGAACATCCGCGCCATCCGCGCCGCAGCCGAGGCGGCCCGTGGCTGATCTGTCGCAGGTCTCGGTCATCTTCGACCTCGACGGCACGCTGATCGACAGCGCCCCCGACATCCAGGCCACCGCCAACCGGGTGATGGCCGGCTTCGGCTTTCCCGCCCTCAGCCTGCCGCAGGTGCAGGCCTTCGTCGGCAAGGGCCTGCCGAACCTCGTCGTACGGCTTCTGGAGCATCACGGCGCAGCACCCGAAGGCCCGCTCTTCGCCCCCGCCATGGCGCAGTTTGAAACCGAATACCTCACCTCCCACGCAAGAACCCGGCCCTATCCCGGCGTGCCATCGGCCTTGCAGGTGCTTGCCGCCCATGGCGCGGCCCTTGGGGTCTGTACCAACAAACCCGTGGGCCCTGCCCGCGCCGTTCTGGACCATCTCGGCCTCAGCCCGCTCTTCAGCGCCCTTCTTGGCGG
>JALQYS010000507.1 GCA_023254015.1 Paracoccaceae bacterium | reverse complement strand
GTGACCGCGCTCGCCGATGAACTGATCCGCCGCAAGGATGACCTTGCGCGGGCCTTGACGCGATCAATTGGGCGCCCAGCGACGCAGGCTGATGAAACGGCACGTTTCAAGACCGTCACCTTGACCCAGATCGAAGCGCTGTCGCAGGTCGGCGAGGAAAAATATGCATCTGACGGCAGCATCACCCGCTTCACCCGACGCAGCCCGCAGGGCGTGCATCTGTCGATCGCGCCCTGGAACTATCCGGTGGGGCTGTTGCCATGGCTCATCGTGACGCCGATTCTTGCCGGAAATACAGTCATCCTGAAGCACGCCGCCCAAACGACCGAGGTTGGGCGTATCGTGGCTGAAGCCTATGCGGCAATCAAGGGCCCGCGCGGGGTCCTGCAGGTTCTGGAACTGAGCCATGATCAGGTTGATGGCATCATTCGCTCAGGACGGGTCAAGGGCGTGAACTTCATCGGTTCGGTTGCCGGTGGTCTTGCGATTCATCGTTCCGCCGCAGGCACCCTGACGCATGTCCATCTTGAATTGGGTGGCAAGGATCCCGCCTATATTCGTCCGGATGCGAACCTGGATGTCGCGATCGCTGACATTGCGGATGGTTGCTTCTCGAACGCTGGGCAGTCCTGCTGCTCGGTGGAGCGCATCTACGTTCATGAAGCGATCCGCGATGAGTTCGTGGCGCGCTTCAAGCAGGAAATGAAAAAGTACAAGGTTGGCAACCCCAATGACCCGGCGGCTACTGTCGGTCCCGTTGTCAAGAAGTCCGCTGCCGACTTCATTCGCCAGCAGGTTGCCGAAGCCGTCGAAAAGGGCGCAACTGCCTACAGTGAGCCGGCCCTAGACTTGTCGTCTGTGGCGGACCGGTCATGCTATCTGGAACCGACTCTTCTGGTTGACGTGAATGAAAGCATGTCGGTGATGCAGGAAGAGACCTTCGGCCCGCTCGCGTGCATCCAAGTGGTCAAGAGCGACGAAGAGGCGATTCGTCTGATGAACGACAACCAGTATGGCCTTACGGCGGGAGTCTGGACGGAGGACACCGAGGCTGGCCTGCGGATTGTCGACCAGCTCGAGGCAGGAACCGTCTTCATCAACCGGTGTGATCACGCGGATCTGTATCTGCCCTGGGGCGGTCAGAAGATGTCTGGCCTTGGCCGTGGCAACGGCAAGGAAGGGCTTTTGGGCGTGATGGACGTGAAATCTTTCCATGTGCGGACGCTGAAATGACCACAGATCCGACGCTGGACGAGCAGGAGGTTGCGCGCATTGCGCGCAACGCCGTCTCAATTCGAACCGGGCGGCGCAATCGCGGAATTGTCCTGCTCTGCGAACATGGCGGGATGAGGATCCCTGAACCTTGGAAGAACCTTGGTCTCGCCGATCCTTTCATCGAAACGCATTGGGCATACGACATCGGTTCCCGCAATTTGACGCTTGCGATCGCGGAGGCGTTGGATGCAACTGCGATCGTTTCGAACTATTCGAGACTGTTCCTAGACTACAACCGCAAGAGCAACGATCCAAGCTGCATGCGGCCCGACATGGGCGGTATTCCGGTGCCTGGCAATATCGACCTGACGGAGTTCGAGCGTGGACTGCGCGAACGAATTGCGCGGCAGCCGGTGGAGGAAGCCGTTGCAGAGCACCTAGAAGGTGGCGCCGGGCAGGGAATAATCTCGATCCATTCCTTTTCGCCTGTCTGGGATGCGCGTCCCCGCACCTGCCAGATCGGTGTCATGTGGAAGCGCGACGATCGCTTGTCGGCCCCCTTGCTCGCAGCATTGGACGAACAAGACCAGTTCCGGGTCGAGGACAACCAACCCTATAGCTTCGCGGAAAGCGACTGGTTTACACTCGATCGTCATGGCCTGTCGATCGGGGTGCCGAACGCCTACATTGAGGTCAGGAACGACTTGATTAGAACGCAGTCTGGCGTTGAAGCAATGGCCGAAATCCTGGCGCCTGCGATCCTTCGATCATTTGAATCGCTCCCGCATAAGCTTGCGGGTCGGGCTAAGCGATCCGGTTAATCATCAGAACTTGTGCGGGGTTGTCCCCGCACAGGTAGGCGTGAGGTGTGTCCGAATCAAAAAGGATGCTATCGCCCTCCCTGAGGAGGGTCGGCTCGTACAACTCGGTTAGCAGCGTGACCTCGCCAGACAGTACCTGGAAGAATTCTTGGCCTGGGTGCTGCCTCCAGCCTCCGTTCTCCTCCAAGGATCGGGCACTGATCGTGACTTCCCAATATAGGACGTCATGATCCTTGAAGTCCGAACACATCGGCCTGAAACGCATTCCCGGTGTCGTGTGGACTTCGATGGACTTTGCTCGTGTGATCGTCCTTCTTCCCGACGCCGCCGGCTTGCTTTTCGCCAGAAACACTGCTGCAGGAACTCCAAGGAGTTCAGCGATCTTCAGGGCGAGCTCCACAGAAACCTTGGATTTGCCTGTCTCGATCTTGGACAACTGAGATGCCGAAATGCCCAGTCCGTTCGCAAGTGACCTGAGACTGACGCCCTTCTGCGTACGCTGCTCTCGAATTGCGTTTTCGACGTTCATTTGTGGCGAACTCTTCTGCGAATGATTGACTATCCCCGGAGGCAGGTTCGTCACTGCCATCTGGGCTGCCCCCTCTTCTTCCCGTTGAGTGTCAGAAGACGCCAAGGCGGGCTCCAGTTCTCGAATGGGAACGGCCAAACTCTGTCTCCTCGCGGATCTGCTCTCTCGTGCCTTCAAAGTCCAAGAGTGCGCAGGCAGTACTAACAAGAGGAAACAAGTTTCCTGCTCGGAAGACTGTGTACCGATTCGGAAACACTGTTGCAACCCGCATTTGTGAAACCATAAGGGAGGGGTTGGATACCCTACTGATTGTAAACACATTTTGTGGCGCCCTCATAAGTCTTTGATCTTTGAATCGCTTCAGGCGTTCACTGCACTGGTGGCGGTGCGAATCCCGTAACGTGGCAGCTCTGGCGATCAACTGTTGCTAAAAAGGAGACATGTGTCTATTTTGGCAACATGTGAACATTGCGCCCGAAGGACTGGTTTCGGACATCAGAGGAGGAACATCGTGCGAGCCGCTGTCTACGAAAGCTTCAAGGGGCCGGTCAGCGTCCGGCAAGTGCCAGATCCGGTGGTTACTGATTTCGGGGCCGTCATTGAAGTCAAGGCCACGGGGCTGTGTCGGAGCGACTGGCATGGCTGGCACGCTGTGCAGTCACCGGCGCCCCGGGTAACCGCCCAGAGGTGACCGGGGCACGCGGGCTGCGCGTGCTCGGCGCGGTATGGCCAGCCTGAATCGGCCGAAGGGTCAGACCGAGAAGGACGAACCGCAA
>JALQYS010000423.1 GCA_023254015.1 Paracoccaceae bacterium | reverse complement strand
GGACGGGATCGCGGAAGAAGTAATAGCACCAGATCGTCAGCCCAAGGCCAACCCAGCCCAAGGGCTCCCACAGCCAGAACAGCACCAGCGTCACCGCGCCAAAGATGGCGACAAAGCGCCAGCCTTCGGGGTGCATGGGTTTGACGAAGGTATCAAGCATGTTCATGGGGATCGACCTTTGGCAATTCGCCCCGCTCCTAGCGGCTTGCTGCGCGCGGGGCAAGAAAAACCCCGCGTCGCAGGGCGCGACCGGAATTTGGCGCAAATTCCGGTCCGATTTCTGACGCAGAAATCGGCCATGCGGAACGGTCGGGCGAAAGGCCCGGAGTTTGTGTCAAACTCCGGGCCGATTTCCGCGCCGGAAATCGGGACCTCAGGCGGGAACCTCCATGCCCTTGGTCTTGGCCAGCTCGCGCATGCGCGCCTGCAGCTTTTCAAAGGCCCGCACTTCGATCTGGCGGATGCGCTCGCGGCTGACGTTGTAGCTTTCGGACAGCTCCTCCAGCGTCACCGGTTCGTCCGACAGGCGGCGCTTGACCAGAACATCGCGCTCGCGGTCGTTCAGCGCCTCCATCGCCTTGGCCAGAAGCGCAAGCCGCGTGTCCAGCTCGTCCTTTTCGGCGTAAGCCCCGGCCTGATCGCTGTCCTCATCCTCAAGCCAGTCCTGCCATTGGCTGCCGCCCTCGCCGTCATTGCCGACCTGCACGTTCAGGCTGGCATCAGACCCCGCAAGGCGGCGGTTCATGTCGATGACCTCTCCCTCGGTCACGCTGAGATCGCGGGCGATCTGGGCCACGTTCTCGGGGCGCAGGTCGCCTTCCTCCAGCGCGCCGACCTTGGCCTTGGCCTTGCGCAGGTTGAAGAACAGCTTCTTCTGGGCGCTGGTGGTGCCCAGCTTCACCAGGCTCCACGACCGCAGGATGTATTCCTGGATCGAGGCGCGGATCCACCACATGGCATAGGTCGCCAGACGAAAGCCCTTTTCGGGATCGAACCGTTTGACCGCCTGCATCAGGCCAACGTTTGCTTCGGAAATCACCTCGGCCTGCGGCAGGCCATAGCCGCGGTAGCCCATGGCGATCTTGGCGGCCAGACGCAGGTGGCTGGTCACAAGGCGGTGCGCCGCCTGCGGGTCCTGCCGGTCGGCCCAGGCCTTGGCCAGCATGTATTCCTCTTCCGGTTCCAGCATCGGGAACTTGCGGATTTCCTGCATATAGCGGTTCAGCCCCTGTTCCGGGCTGGGTGCGGGAAGATTTGCATAGGTGCTCATGAGCCCCCTCCTTGTTCATCGGGTCCGACTTCGGCCCCCGAAGGCCCGAAATCTACGCCCCTGGCGCGCAGCATGCAAGTTTGCGCTATCATGCCTTTATGAACGTCAGATGTGCAGCCTTCCGTCGCGAGGGAAGGATTGTGACAAAGACCTCACGATTTTGTCAGGAATTGTCAGATTGCAACACGTTCGCCCAGCTCTACCACGCGGTCGCGCGGCAGGTGGAAAAAGTCGGTCGGATCGGCCGACATCCGGGCAAGCGCGGCGTAAAGCCGGTCCAGCATCAGCCCCGGCCCCGCCTTTCCCGATCCGGCCACCGGACGGCGGCGGCCAAGGAAGAAGGTGGAGGCCATGACATCGAATTTCAACCCCGCCCGGCGGGCGTGCACCATGGCGCGGCTGACGTTCGGGGTTTCCATGAAGCCAAAGCGCAGGGTCAGCCGGGCGAAATGGCCGCCCAGAACCTCGTATTCGGCGCGTTCCTGCAGCGTGGCATAGGGCACGCGCAGGGTCTCGACGGTCAGAAGCACGGTTTGTTCATGTAGCACGCGGTTGTGCTTGAGGTTGTGCAGCAGTGCGGATGGCACGACATCGGAATCGGGTGTCAGGAAAAAGGCCGTGCCGGGGATGACCTGCACCGAGGACTTGCGCATCGAATGGACAAAGCTGGAAATCGGGATCGCCAGCTTGTGCAGCCGCGCCGAAACCCGCTGCGTGCCGCGCCACCAGGCCACCATTATCAGACCCAGAACACTGGCAATCATCACCGGCACATAGCCGCCATCGGCGATCTTGGCCGCGTTCGAGGCAAAGAAAGCCAGCTCCACCACCAGCACCGGCGCGATCAGCACAAGGCTCAGCGCCAGCGGCAGGTGCTTGACCCGCCACAGGAACAGCGCCCCCAGCGTGGTTTCCAGAACCATGCTGCCCGTCACCGAGATGCCATAGGCCGAGGCCAGCGCCCCCGAGGACCGGAACGACAGCACCAGCCACAGAACGCCGAACAGCAGCAGCCAGTTGATCGTGCCGATATAGATCTGCCCCGAGGCCGTTTCGGCGGTGTGGCGGATGGTCAGGCGCGGCAGGAACCCAAGCTGGATCGCCGCCCGTGCAATCGAAAAGGCCCCCGAGATCACCGCCTGCGCCGCAATCACCGTCGCGGATGTCGCCAGAACCACCAGGGCCGGCAGGGCATGGGCCGAGACCATCGAGAAGAAGGGATTCTCCAGCGCCTCGGGATGGGCCAGGACCAGCGCCCCCTGCCCCAGATAGTTCAGCACCAGCGCCGGAAAGATCAGCCCGAACCACGCCAGCACGATCGGACGGCGGCCGAAATGGCCAAGATCGGCATAAAGCGCCTCGCCCCCCGTCACCGCAAGAAAGACCGCCCCCAGCACCACGAAGGCCACGCCCGAATGGTGGGTCAGGAACGACAGGCCCCAAAGCGGGTTCAGCGCGGCCAGGATGCCCGGATTGGCCGCCATGTGCCACAGGCCCATCCCGCCCAGCGTCAGGAACCACACCACCGTGATCGGCCCGAAAAACCGCGCGATCCGCGCCGTGCCGCGCCGCTGCACCATGAACAGCGCCAGAAGGATGCCGATGGCCACGGGCAGCACGAAAGGATGCAGCGCGGGCAGGATCAGCTCCATCCCTTCGACCGCCGACAGGACCGAGATGGCGGGCGTGATGACCGCGTCGCCGCCAAACAGCGCCGCCGCTGCGATGGCCAGCGCCAGAATGGGCAAGGACCGGCGGCCCAGCGCCAGCCGCACCAGCGTGTAAAGCGCCAGCACGCCCCCCTCGCCCCGGTTGTCGACCCGCAGAAGGGCGAAGATGTATTTCACCGTGACAATCAGCACCAGCGTCCAGAGCAGCAGCGACAAGAGCCCCAGCACCTCGGGCCGGCCGGGCACGGTGCCCTCGGCGGCCGTGGCGCGCAAGGCCTCGCGGAAGGCATAAAGCGGCGAAGTGCCGATATCGCCATAGACAACGCCGACCGCGCCGACGACAAGGGCCGCCATGCTTTGACGATGGTGCTCGGACTGGTGGATGTCGGCCTCGGCATCGGCCTCGGCGCGCAGGTAATCGGCAATGTCCAGCGCCTCTTCGTCGAAAAGCGGCAATTGCGCGGGGTCCGCCGGACGGACGGGGTCGGGGATCATGTTGTCCAGCCTTGAGAGGGGTTCCAGGGGGCGGATGAGGCGACGCGGCCCGCAATCCTGATCGAGAGTTCCGGGCGGTCTGGCAGACGGCCCCTGCGACAACTCCAACGCATGCGCCGACTCGATTCGGCATTGAGGCAGGGATACGCCCATCACCCAGACGTCACAAGAGGAAACAAGAACGTGAGCGCGGGGGGGCCTCAGGCCCCGCGCAGGGAGGCCAGAAGGCGGGCCATGTCATCGGGCAAGGGCGAGGTGAACTCCAGCGCCTCGCCCGTCACCGGATGCTCAAACCCAAGGGTCGCGGCATGCAGCGCCTGACGGGGAAAGTCATTGGCCAGCGCGGCAGCCGGGCCGAACAGCTTTTCGGGCAGCCGCCGCTTGCCGCCATAGGTCTGATCACCGATCAGCCCGTGGCCCGCATAGGACATGTGCACCCGGATCTGATGGGTGCGCCCGGTTTCCAGCCAGCAATCGACCAGCGCCGCCGCGCCCTGAAAATCCTCGACCACCCGCGCGCGGGTCACAGCGTGGCGGCCCTCGTCCCAGACCACGGCCTGGCGCTGGCGATCGGTCTTGTGGCGGGCCAGATGAGTGGCGATCTTCAGGATGCCGGCGCTTTCAAAGCTGATCCCCCGCAATCCACGCAGCCGCGGATCATGGGCCGAGGGCACGCCATGCACCACGGCCAGATAATGGCGGTTGACCGAATGCGCCTCGAACTGCGCCGCCAGCCCGTGATGCGCCCGGTCGGATTTCGCCACCACCAGAAGGCCGGTCGTGTCCTTGTCGATGCGGTGCACGATGCCGGGGCGGCGTTCGCCGCCAATGCCCGACAGCGTGTCGCCGCAATGGGCCAGGAGCGCGTTCACCAGCGTGCCCGACGGCGTGCCCGGCGCAGGATGCACCACCATGCCGGCCGGCTTGTCGATCACGATCAGGTCGTCATCCTCCCACAGGACGACAAGGGGAATATCCTCGGCCAGCGTTTCCACCGCGACCGGAGGGGCAAGGCGCAGGGCATAGACCTGCCCTTCGGCCACCTTGGCCTTGGGGTTCGTCACGGCCACGCCGTCAAGGAACACATCGCCCTCGTCGATCATCTTCATCAGACGCGACCGCGACAGCGCCGCCTCCTCTGGCACAAGCTCGGCAAGCGCCTTATCAAGACGGGCGGGGGCCGCCTCACCGCTGGTGAGGGACAGCCAGCCGTTTTCAGAAGGCATCGCCATGCAAGACACTCCTGACGCCCTGCCCGAGCTTCCGCCCAGCCTGCGCCTTCTCAAGGGGTTGGTGATGGTGCTGATGGTCACCATGATCGTGGGTGTCATAACCGTGGTCTGGCTGCTTGTCACCCGCATGCCGGACGGCAATGCGATCATGCCCGCCCTGCCCGACAGCCTGAGCCTGCCCGATGGCGCGAAGGCCGAGGCCGTGACCTTCGGCAAGGGCTGGTTCGCCGTGGTGACAACCGACCAGCGCCTGTTGATCTATGGCGCCGACGGCACCTTGCGTCAGGACATCGGGATTTCACCCTGAGATTGCATAATCCCGCTTGACGCCCGCAAAGGCCCTGCCCCCTAGTGGAGGGATAACTCGTTCGCTTTTTGCGCAATCAGGGGCCGATGTTTTCGCAGCTATCCGCATGGCTCATCCCCAGAATTGCAGGGGTTTCCGCCGAAGAGATTTCGCGCCAGCACCAGATTCTGGGCGGCGCCCCGGCCGTCAGGCTGTCGATGACGGCGCTGACCTATGGGCTGGCTTGCCTGTTCACCTCCCCCCTTGCGGTCATCGCCTGCGCCATCGTCGATTTCAGCACCGACATCCTTGGCACCCGCTGGATGAAGAACCTGGCCCCCGCCCGCGCGCCGGGGCGATATGCGGCGACGATGGCGGCGCTCGTCACCTCGCAAGCCGCGTTTTCGTTGATGCTGGCGCTCTGCTACCAGTCCGATGTGCCGCTGGCGCAGCCTTTTGCCGCCGGAGTGCTGACACTGACCATGCTGCAACTGGCGTCGATCCGGGTGATCCACTGGCCCTATGCGGCGGTGGGGCTGGGCACCTCGGTCACCATCGCGGCGGTGGCGGTCTGTGTCGACTGGCAAAGCCGGTCAGGGCCGGCGGGCCTTGTGCTCAGCCTTCTGGCGCTGGCGGCGGCGACCTATTTCGTCGCCGAGGTGATCCGCGCCAACCATGCCCTGCATGCCGGCATCGCCGCCGAACGGCTGTCGGCGCGGATGGCGAACGAGGCGAAGTCGCGGTTTCTGGCGCAGATGAGCCATGAGTTGCGCACGCCGCTGAACGCGATCCTCGGGCTTGGCCATGTGGAACTGGCCCGCGCCCAGACGCCCGAATCGCAAGAGCGCCTGCGACTGGTGACCGAGGCGGCGCGGGGGCTGGCGGTCATTCTGGACGACATTCTGGACATGTCGGCCATCGAGGCGGGCCATCTGCCGATCCGTCTTGCCCCCTGCCGCCTGCGGGAGGAGATTTCCGCCGCGGCGGCGCTGTTTCGCCCGCTGTGCGAGGCGCAGGGGTTGACGCTGACACTAGACCTTGGCCCGGACCTGCCTGAGCGGGCGTTTCTGGATGCCCAGCGCCTGCGGCAATGCCTGTCGAACCTGCTGTCAAACGCGCTGAAACATACCACGACCGGCGGCATCGCCCTGCGCGCCGGACTGACGGAGGAGGGCAAGCTGGCGATCATCGTGGCCGACACCGGACGCGGGATTCCCGAAGCCGAGGCCGAGCGGATCTTTCAACCCTTCCAGCGTGGCCCCAGCGACAGTCAGGGCAGCGGCCTTGGCCTGTCGATCACGCGGGCGCTGGCACGGTCGATGGGGGGCGATCTGCACCTTCTGCCCGCCGCCCTTGGCGCGACCTTTCGTCTGACGCTGGCGCTGGGGGCGGCTCCGGCCATCCCGGCACCAGACGCGGCACCGTCCGAAGCCGCCCCGCCTGCCGCAGGCCCATCCGGGGTGCCGAAACGGCTGAAAGTTCTGGTCGTCGATGACATTGCCACCAACCGGCTGGTGGCACGCGCCCATCTGACGCTGCTGGGGGCCGAGACAGAAGAGGCGGCGTCCGGCGAAGAGGCCATTGCCGCCCTGTCGCGCAACCTGCCCGACCTTGTGTTTCTGGACATGAACATGCCCGGGCTGGACGGCACGGCCACCCTGCGCCGCATCCGCACCCTGCCCAGCCGCGCCGCCCGCCTGCCGGTCATTGCCATGACGGCAGATGCGACCGAGGCCCACCGCAGCCGCTATCTGGCCGCCGGTCTGGACGGCTATCTGGCCAAACCCCTGACGCCCGAAGCCCTGCGCGAGGTGCTGGCCCGCCATATCCCGGCTTTTGTGCCGCCCCCCCTGCAGGACTGACGCCCGCAGTCAGGCAGGCCGGTCCGCGCCCCAAAGTGCTTTCAGAATCGCATCCAGCCCGTCGGTCAGCGCCGCCGGACCCGGTTGCAGGATCAGCGGCGACTTGATTTCATGGATGCGTCCGTCGCGCACCGCAGGCACCTCTTGCCAGCCCTCGCGGGCGGCGATCCGGGCCGGGACCACCTTCTTGCCGCACCACGACGCCAGAATGACCTCGGGCGCGCGGGGCGGGATGGCGTATGGCAAAAGGATGCGATTGCGGGCCAAAGGCTCGGCGGCCAGTTCGGGAAAGATGTCCTGCCCGCCCGCGATCTCGATCAGCTCGCTGGCCCAACGGATGCCAGAGATGATCGGCTCGTCCCATTCCTCGAAGAACACGCGCGGGCGATGGGGGCGCGGGAGGGAGCGCAGATGCGCGATCCGGGCCTCATAGCCGGTGGCCAGGGCCTCGGCCTGATCGACGCAGCCGATCAGCGCGCCCAGGGTGCGGATCATCCGCAGGATGCCCGCCACGCTGCGGTGGTTGAAGGCATGCACCTCGATCCCGGCGCGGATCAGGCCGGCGGCGATATCGGCCTGCAGATCGGAAAAGGTCAGCACAAGATCGGGGTTCAGCGCCTTGATCTTTTCAAGGTCCGCACTGGTAAAGGCCCCGACCCGCGGCTTTTCCCGCCGCACCCGGGCGGGGCGGATCGCATAGCCGGTGACGCCGACGATCCGGTGTTCCTGTCCCAGAAGATACAGCGTCTCGACGGTTTCCTCGGTGAGGCAGACGATGCGATGAAAGCTCATGGCTTGGCCCTGCGCGCGCGTTCCTCGTCGCGCCAGACGACCCAGGCCGCACTGGCCCGCGTCAGGCAGTCGCGCACGGCGGCGCCAACCGCCTCGCCCACCGCCGTATGCAGTCCGGCATAGCGCATGTCGCCGGGCGGGCAGGCCAGCGCCACGCAATCGGTGCCGGTGCCGGTGGCAAGGCCGGTGGCCAGCGCGACCCCCGCCGCCATCACCCCCACGGTGCGGGCCTGCACGGTGATGCTCATGGCTTCCAGCTGGGCCGCCTGTGTCAGGGGCGCATTGGTGACAAGGCCAATGTTGATCGTCCCGTAATCGGCCGTGTGATAGGGCAGCCGCCGCCCCACGCTTTCGCCGTTCGACAGGCCCACGGTGGCCACGCAATGGGCGGTGATGCCCTCAACCTCGGCAAAGCCCTCATGCCAGGTGCCGACATCGCGCGAGGTCAGCATCCCCACCGCCCCCGGCGGCATCTGGGCCGAAAGCCAGCCCTCGGCGTCAAACTCGGGCGTCAGGTCGGCATTGCGCACCTCGCGCCACAGGATCGCACGGGCGTCGGTATAGCCCGCGCCATGCGGCGCCCAGCTGAGGACGCGCATCTCGGCCGGCAAGACCATGCGCAGCCAGGGCCGGTCCAGCGTGACCTCGGCCTTCATCGCAACACCCCCATGGGTTGGAACACCGGGCCATCCGGGGTTTCGGCGTGAAAGCCGCGCACGCCAAAGACCCGGGCAAGGTTGTCATCCGACAGAACCGCGCGCGGGGCGCCATCGGCCACCACCCGCCCGGCCTGCATCAGCACCAGACGGGTGCAGGACCGCGCGGCAAGGCCCAGATCATGGATCGAGGCGACCACGCCACGCCCCTCGCGGGCCAGGTCGGCAAAGACCTCCATCGTTTTCAGCTGCGCCTCGGGGTCAAGCCCGGCCACCGGCTCATCGGCCAGCAAGAGCGGCGTCTCCTGCGCCAGCGCGCGCGCGATAAGGACCCGGGCCTGTTCACCCCCCGACAGCGCGGTGGCGGTGCGGGCACGGTAGTTCTGCAAGCCCATCCGCTCCAGCGCCCAGGCAACGGCCTGACGATCCGCCTCGGGCGTGGCCCCCAGATGTGCCCCCCGCCCCAGCGCCACCAGATCGGCGACCGACACCGGCCAGGCAATCTCGCGCCCCTGCGGCAGAAAGGCCACCGCCCGCGCACGGGGACCCGGCGGCAGCACCGCCAGCGAGGACCGCCCCTCATGCGGCAAAATGCCCAGCGCCGCACGCAGAAGGCTGGTCTTGCCCGCGCCATTCGGGCCGATCAGGCCGACGAACTCGCCCTCGGTCACCGTCAGGCTGACGTCCTCGACCACCGGGCACAGCCCGCGCCGGACGGTCAGGTGATCCAGCGTCAGAAGGGTCATGCCTCGGTCCCCCGCAGACGCCAGATCAGATGCAGAAAGAACGGCGCGCCGATCAGCGCGGTCAGAACGCCCAGTTTCAGATCCTGATCCGGCGCAATCAGCCGCACGGCCACATCGGCCGCCAGCACCACCCCCGCCCCGCCCAAGGCAGAGGCCGGCAAGAGGCGGGAAGGCCGCGCCCCGACCAGCGGGCGCAAGACATGCGGCACCACCAGCCCGACAAACCCGATGGAGCCCGCAACCGACACGCTGGCCCCCACCGCCAGCGCCGTGCCGATCACCAGAACCAGACGAAGGCGCGCAAGGTTCACCCCCATCGACGCCGCCGCATCCTCGCCCAGCGTCAGCGCATCCAGGCTGCGCCCCAGCGACAAAAGCATCGCCAGCCCGATTGCGATGAAGGGTGCTGCCAGCCAGACGTGATCCATCGACCTGTCGGCCAGCGACCCCATCATCCAGTAGACGATCTCCATGGCGGCAAAGGGGTTGGGCGACAGGTTCAGCACAAGGCTGGTCAAGGCGGCCGCCAGCGCGGAAATCGCCACCCCGGCAAGGATCAAGGCCAGCGCCCCGCCGCGTGGACCGGCCAACGCCAGGATCAGGAACACCGCCACCCCGGCCCCGGCCAGCGCCGAAAGCGGCAAGGCCAGGGTGAAAAGCCCTGCAATCCCGGTCTGCAACGCCAGAACCGCGCCAAGCGCGGCGCTGGCCGACACACCGATCAGACCGGGTTCTGCCAGGGGGTTGCGCAGATAGCCCTGCATCGCCGCCCCCGAAAGGCCCAGCGCCGCCCCCGTCAGAACGCCCAACAGCGCGCGCGGCAGCCGGATTTCCTGCATGACCATCACCACAGCCCCGCCCTGCCCGGTGACCAGCGCCCTGAGGCTTTCGCCGAGGCCCAAGCCAGCCGGCCCGATCAGGAGCGAGGCGGAAAACAGGAGTGCCACCAGAAGGACAAGCACGATCCGCATCACGCCCCCCACCGATTTTTCGACGAAAAATCGCCGCCCCGCCGGGAAACCGTGATTTTTCGACGAAAAATCGCGGTCATGGCCCCTCCTCCAGCGCCGCGCGGGCGGCCTGCATCTTGCCGATCGCCCGCATCAGATGGGGCGTGCCGCAGACCCAGTCGGCATCCGAATTCAGCCCCGCCCCGGCGCGGTCCTGCACCGCGCGCAGCGCCGGATGGACAAGGATCTCTTCCGACCGCGAGTTTCCGGGATAGCGTTCCGATGTCACGACCAGCTCGGGGCCTGCCATGACCAGCCGCTCCAGCGGCAGGATGCCGCCGCCGGTGACCCCCGCCGCTGCGCCGATATTGGTGAAGCCTGTCAGTTCCAGCACCTCATTGGCCAGCGTTCCCGAACCGGTGGTATAGCCGTTGGGATAGTAGAAGGCCGCCGTGCGCCTGTCGCCTTGAAACCGCGCAGACTCGATCTCGGCGGCAAAGCTGTCGGCCATGGCATCGGCCTTGGGCCCTTGCCCCAGGGCGCGGCCCACGGTGCGGATCTGCTCGACGGCCTCGGCCAGCGAGGTGGCGGGGGGCACCTGCACCACCTCAACTCCCAGATCGCGCAGCAAGTCGACCGTTGCCGCCTGCGTATAGGTTCCCGCAAGCACCAGATCGGGCTGCATCAGGAACACCTGCTCCACCTGCCCCCGGTTCACCGGATAGGCCTGCGCCTCGGCCACCATCGACGAGGATTGGGCCTCGCTCGCCAGATGGCTGACCGACACCAGCTGTCCCGGGGCCGCCAGCATCATCGCCAGCTGGTCGGTACACAGGTTGATCGAGACGACTCGGGCCGGCGGTTCGGCCATGGCCGCGCTGGCGGTGAAAACCGCCAGCACAAGCGCCCCCAAGCGGGCGAGACAGGGGCGATCAGAACCGCGCACGCAGACCAACAAAGGCCGAACGGCCCGCCGTGGCATAGCCCGACGAGGTTTGATAGGTGGCATCGAACAGGTTTTCGATGCGCAGATAGGCATCCGCACCGTCGGTCACCTTGTAGGAGGCCTCGGCACTGGCCACCGTGTAATCGGGCATCGCGGCAAAGCCGAAATCGTCCATCCGGTCGGCCACATGCTTGACCGTCACCGCCGCGCCGATGCGGTCGGTCACCTCGCCCGACAGCGACAGCGTCAGCTCATGCCGGGGAACAAGGCCGATGCGGGCGCCGGTCTGGCGCTTGGCATCGGTGTAGGCATAGGCCAGCCCCAGCTCGGCGCGCTCTCCGAGGGGCAGGTTCGCGGCAACTTCCACCCCCTTGCGCACCGAGGTGCCGGGGATGTTGTTCAGCGTGCTGACCGTACCGGGCACGCAGACCCAGCCGGCCGTCAGCGGGCAGGAGGTATAGGAGATCTGGTTGTCGACATCGAGCTGGAACAGCGTGGCCGATACCGTCGCACCATTTCCGAACTCCCGTTCGACCCCCAGCTCGTAGGACAAGCTTTTCTCGGGCGTCAGGCCCGGATTGCCGATGAAAGGATAGCTCGGATCGGGGTAGTTGCCGTAAAGCTCGTCAATCGAGGGAGCGCGATAGCCGGTGGCCAGGGCCGCCCGCAGCGTGGTCGCCCCGTCAGGCCGCCAAGCCAGCGCGACCCGGCCGGTTTCAAAGCTGCCGAAGTCGGAATTGTGATCCACCCGCGCGGTGGCCGAGATGTCCAGCTGGCCATTCACGGCCCAAAGCGCCTGGGCAAACGCCCCCGAGATGCGGGTTTCGGCCGTGCCGGCCGGAAGGTTGGAATAGGCGCCCTTCTCCAGCATCGTGTCCGCGCCATAGACCAGCGTCAGGGCCTCATTCACCTCGGTCGTCGCCTGCCAGCCAAAGGTGGTGCGGCGGCCGTCAAAGGTGCTCAGCCCGCTCCAGTCGGTCACGTCGCGGCCGATGCGGTAATGGGTCATATCGAACACATGTTCGGTCGCGCCCAGCGACAGCTCGGCAAAGGCCCGCGCGCCGGTTTCGGTCGATTGCTTGCGGTTTGCGGCATCGGTGCCGTAATCGTCGTATTCGCTGTTGCCCTGCTGATGGAAAACCGCCCCGCCAAGGGCCAGCGTGCCGTTGACCTGATAGCGCAGCGTGGCCGAGGCGCGGTTGGTTTCGGCCCCGTCGGCCTCGGTGCCGGCGGCGGCGGCCGAAAAGCCGTTGGTGTAGAAGTGGCTCAGGTTCAGCGTGGTTTCCAGCGCGCCCTGCTTGTGGGTCAGGCCATAGGACAGGCTGCGGCTGTCATAGCTGCCCGCCTCGGCCTGCACGGTCTGGCGGGTGCCATCCTCGGTCGGGCGCGGGGTGGAGATGTTGACCACGCCCCCCACGGCCGACCCGCCCCAAAGTGCCGATTGCGAGCCGCGCAGCACCTCGATCCGGCCGATATTGGCCGAAGGCAGGGTGCCGAAGTCATATTCGGTCTGCACCGAGGTCGGGTCCGTCACCCGGATGCCATCGACGAAAACCGCGATATAGCGCTGGTCGGCCCCGCGGATGCGCATCTTGGCCGGGCTGCCCAGCGGCCCCTGGTTCGACACCGACACGCCGGGCAGGCGCGACAGCGTCTCGGTGATCTGGGCGGCGTCGGGCACCGCATCGGTCTCGGGGGTGATGACCGAAACCGAAACGCCGGTGCGGATACGCTCGATCGCGGCCTTGACGGCCGAGATCACGATCTCGTCCAGTTCAATATCCTGCGCGCTGGCAGGGGCGGCCAGAGCCGCACAAAGGGCAATCAGGGAAATGTTCAGCCTTTTCATGGCCATATCCTTTGACAGGCTCCGGAACCCGGGGCACAAACAGCAGATGTCTTGGGATGGGCTGCGCCCCTCCGCCGACGGTGAGACGTCACCACTGGCGAAAGTTCGCCTGCCGCCGCGCACCCCGCGCTGCGGAAAGGGTGATCACCCTGGCAGGTCTCCTGGCTTGCGGGTCGTCGCTTTGACGGGCCTTCCCGGGGGGGATCCCCAGTGGCATCTGCCGTCATCGCTCGCCGCTTACAGTTGCGGGGGCAGCTGTGGGTTTCCACCACATTCCCTTTTCATCCGGGGTCAGCCGGAACCGAAGGCAGGCCTTGCATAGCGCCCCGTGCCTGCCTGTCAAGCGGCGGTTTCGCCCGGTGTCGCGGCTGACCCCGGCCATGTCGGTTTTGGCCCCGGCTGCCGAAAACCGACATCGGCAGCGGCGCGGGCGGGCTGGAATTCGCCCCGCCCTGCGGTCAGGCTGGCCGAAACGAGGGGAGAATTCGATGATCGGTGATCTTGGCGCACGGGATGCAAGCGAACTGGCCGAACGCGTGGCGAAGGGCGAGGTGAGCCCGACCGAACTGCTGGATGCCGCGCTGGCGGCGGTCGAGGCGCGCAATCCGGCGCTGAATGCGGTGGTGCTGGTGCAGGAAGGCGTTGCGCGCAAGGCGATTGCCGATGGTCTGCCGCGCGGGCCGTTCCGCGGCGTGCCCTTCCTTCTGAAGGATCTGGGCTGCGAGGCGGTGGATTTTCCCGGCCACAACGGCAGCCGTTTGCTGGCCAACACCCGCTATTCCCGCGATTCGGCGATCTATGAGCGGATCCGGGCGACCGGCGTCGTCACCTTTGGCCGCACCACCAGCCCCGAGGGCGGGATCGGGGCGGCAACCGAATCGGCGGTCTATGGCGGGCCGACGCGCAACCCCTGGAACCTGGACCACACGCCCGGCGGCTCGTCCGGCGGATCGGGGGCGGCGGTGGCGGCCGGCATCGTCGCCATGGCGCATGGGTCGGACGGCGGCGGCTCGGTTAGGATTCCGGCCGCGTCTTGCGGGCTCTTCGGCTTCAAGCCCACCCGGGCGCGGCTGCCCGACGGGCCTTTCGTCGGCGAAGGCTGGGCGGGCATGGCGATTGACGGCTTTCTGACCCGCTCGGTCCGCGACACGGCGCGGATGCTGGATGCCTGCCATGGCTCTGACCTTGGCGCGCCCTATGCCGCCCCGCCCCTCGCGACCAGCCATGCCGACGCCATCTCGCGCCCGCCGCGCCGTCTGAGGGTGGCGATCTGTGACACTACGCTGACGGGCGCGCCGATCCACCCCGAGGTGGCCGAGGCGGTGCGCGCCACGGGCCGCTTGCTGGAAAGCCTTGGCCACCATGTGGAGCCGGGCCGCCCGGGCGCCGATGTGCCGATGATGATGCGCGCCTGGACCGACATTGTCGGCGTGGGCACCGCGCTGGGGAT
>JALQYS010000296.1 GCA_023254015.1 Paracoccaceae bacterium | reverse complement strand
CCCGTGGTCGGGTGGGTCAATACAACAACATAGGGAAGACCGGCTTCTTTCAGCATCTGCACCGCCACGGTCGTGCGCGGCATCTGCATCAGCGACAGAATCCCCTCCTGCATCCGCGCCCCGCCTGCCGCCGAAAACAGCACAAACGGACGTTTCAACTTCACCGCCCGTTCAGCCCCGGCCAGAATGGCATTGCCGACGTAAAGCCCCATGGAGCCCGCCATAAAGCTGAAATCCTGTGCAGCCGCCACGATGGGCGTCCGACCGATTTCCCCCTCGGCCACCAGCATGGCCTCTTTCTCGCCGCTGGCTTTCTGCGCGGCCTTCAACCGGTCGGGGTATTTTTTCTGGTCGCGGAAATGCAGCGGATCGGCCGGCGGTTCCGGCACTTTCACTTCGGTGAAGATCCCGCCATCAAACAGGCTGGTGAACCGGTCCCGCGGGCTGATCGCCATATGGTGATCGCAGTTCGAGCAGACATTCAGATTGCCCGCCAACTCGCGATGAAACAGCATCGTCCCGCACTCAGGGCACTTGGTCCACAGATTCTCGGGCACTTCCCGGCGGGAGAAGAGCGAGTTGATCTTTGGTCGGACGTAGTTAGAAATCCAGTTCATCGCGAGCCCTGCGGTCATTGCAGGCTTTCAGATAACGGGCGGGGGGCTGAATTGCAACGCCGGGCCTGTCCGCTCGGCCATCCGCTGCCCTTTTCGGTCTTCCTCTTGGTCCAAATACTCCCGCCGGAGGCACCGCGGAGGTGGCGCGCCCTGGCGCGACGCCGACATGCAAGAGTATCGCCGCGCCCCGCGCGCGGCGATGCCGCCAGATCACCCCACCAGCAGCCGGTCCGCGGTCTGGCCGGTGATCGTGGCGGTAACGATCGCACCTTCGGGCTGATCCGCGGCAAAGCTCACTTCGGTGAACTGTTCGGTGCGGCCCAGGCGTGGCCCTTCCATCAGGATGCGATGGGTCTGGCTAATCTGTGCGGCCAGATGCCGCCCCAAAGCCGCCTCACCCGCCGCCCGCAGTCGCGCCGCGCGGGCCTTGATCTCATCGCCCGGTACACGCGGCATGCGCGCCGCAGGCGTGCCCTTGCGGGCCGAATAGGGGAACACATGCAGGAAGGTCAGATCGCAGTCGGTGACCAGCCGCAGGCTATTTTCGAACATCTCCTCGGTCTCTGTCGGAAAACCCGCAATGATATCGGCGCCAAACACCATGTCGGGCCGCAGCCTCCGGGCCTCTTCGCAGAACCGGATCGCATCGTCGCGCAGGTGGCGGCGCTTCATCCGCTTCAGGATCATGTCATCGCCCGCCTGCAACGACAGGTGAAGATGCGGCATGAGGCGCGGCTCGGTGGCGATGGCCAGCATCAGGTTCTCATCCGCCTCGATGCTGTCGATGCTGCTGATCCGCAGCCGCACCAGATCCGGCACCAGCCGCAAGATCCGCATCACAAGATCGCCCAGGCGCGGCGCGCCCGGCAGATCGGCCCCCCATGAGGTCAGGTCAACACCCGTCAGCACTACCTCAAGGAATCCCTTGTCGACCAGCCGCCGGATCTGTTCAACCACCACCCCGGCGGGAACTGACCGCGAATTGCCCCGGCCAAAGGGGATGATGCAGAAGGTGCATCGGTGATCGCAGCCGTTTTGCACCTGCACATAGGCGCGGTGGCGGCCAAAGCCGTCGATCAGGTGGCCGGCGGTTTCCTTGACCGCCATGATGTCATTGACCTGCACCTTTTCCGTCTCGCCGACGAAATCGGTGGGACGCAGGGCGTTCCAGGTCTCGGCCTGCATCTTTTCATGGTTGCCGATCACCCGCGTCACCTCGGGCATGGCGGCAAAGGTTTCGGGTTCGGTCTGCGCCGCGCAACCCGTCACGATCACCGGCGCGCCGGGGTTTTCGCGGGCCAGACGGCGGATCTCCTGCTTGGCCTTGCGCACCGCCTCGGCCGTGACAGCGCAGGTGTTCACCACCACCGCGCCCTCGACCCCCGCCGCCTCGGCCAGTTCCTTCATCGCCTCGGTTTCATAGGCGTTGAGGCGGCAGCCGAGCGTGGCGAAAATTGGGGGCTTCACAGTCATTCGACGCTCCGCAGGAATTGGTCGGTGAATGTGCCATCGGCCACATGCATCGTGCCGCCAATCATCCAGACGCCATCCT
>JALQYS010000265.1 GCA_023254015.1 Paracoccaceae bacterium | reverse complement strand
TGGCACCGCAGGCCACGCGGGTGCTGGCGCGGCTGTCGGTCGCGCCCAATCCGGCGCGGCCCGGTCGGCATGATCTATGGCTGAATGGCGAAAACCTGAGGCTGATCTCGGCTGCGGTGAACGGGCAAGCGATCACGCCCGTGGTGGATGCCGAAGGTCTGACGATCCCCGCAGCCGCCTTGCCCGACGGCGCCTTTACGCTGGAAACCGAGGTTGAGATCAGCCCGGAAACCAACACCGCGCTGGAGGGGCTTTACATGTCGAAGGGCATGTATTGCACCCAATGCGAGGCCGAGGGGTTCCGCAAGATCACCTATTACCCCGACCGCCCCGATGTGATGGCCCGGTTCCGCGTGCGGATCGAGGGCGATCTGCCGGTGCTTCTGTCCAACGGCAACCCGCTGGGGCAGGGGGCGGGGTGGGCCGAGTGGGATGATCCCTGGCCCAAGCCCGCCTATCTTTTCGCCCTCGTCGCCGGCGATCTGGTGGCGCATCCCGATCAGTTCACCACCAGATCCGGCCGCAAGGTTGACCTGAACATCTGGGTCCGCCCGGGCGATGAAGGCCGCTGCGCCTGGGGGATGGAGGCGCTGAAAAAGTCGATGAAATGGGATGAGGATGTCTATGGTCGGGAATACGACTTGGACATTTTCAACATTGTCGCCGTAGATGACTTCAATATGGGCGCCATGGAGAACAAGGGGTTGAACATTTTCAACTCCAAGGCGGTGCTCGCCAGCCCCGACACCGCCACCGATGATGACTTTGCCCGCGTCGAGGCGATCATCGCGCATGAGTATTTTCACAACTGGACCGGCAATCGCATCACCTGCCGCGACTGGTTCCAACTGTGCCTGAAAGAAGGGCTGACGGTGTTTCGCGATCAGCAATTTTCGGGGGATATGCGCAGCCATGCGGTGAAGCGCATCGAAGATGTGCTGACGCTGCGCGCCCGCCAGTTCCGCGAGGATCAGGGGCCGCTGGCCCATGCCGTCCGGCCAGACAGCTTTGTCGAAATCAACAATTTCTACACCGCCACCATCTATGAAAAAGGCGCCGAGGTGATCGGCATGCTGAAGCGGCTGGTGGGAGACGCCGATTACGCCCGCGCGCTGGACCTTTATTTCGACCGCCACGACGGGCAGGCGGCCACGATCGAGGATTGGCTGAAAGTGTTCGAGGATGTCACCGGCCGCGACCTCGGGCAGTTCAAACGCTGGTATACCGAGGCCGGCACCCCCTGCCTGCAGGTGCACGAAGCCTGGGCCGCAGCGCCTTCGGGTGGCACCTATACGCTGACCTTCACACAGGTGAACCCGCCCACGCCAGGCCAGCCTGACAAGGGCGCCAAGGTCATCCCCATTGCCGTGGGCCTATTGAACCCCAATGGCGACGAGGTGGTGCCGACCACGGTTCTGGAAATGAACAAACCCGTGCAAAGCTTTGTTTTTGAAGGGCTTTCGGCGCGGCCGATCCCGTCGATCCTGCGCGGATTTTCCGCCCCCGTGCTGCTGGAGCGGGCCGCGCCGCAATCTGAACGGGCCTTCCTTCTGGCCCATGACACCGACCCTTTCAACCGCTGGGAGGCGGCGCGCGCGCTGGCCAAGGAGGTGCTTGCGCGCATGGTGACACAAGGGGCGGCGCCCTCGGCCGACCTTCTGGACGGCATGGCGCGGCTGGCCTGCGACGACGGTCTTGACCCGGCCTTCCGCGCGCTGGCCCTGCGCCTGCCGTCCGATGACGATATGGCCGCCACGCTGCACGCCGCCGGCCATGTGCCCGACCCTGCCCGCATCCATGCGGCCCGCCGTGGGCTGGGGCAGGCGCTGGCCGAGACCCTTGCCCCGCGCCTGCCCGCGCTGGAGGCCGCCTGCCAGACCGATGGCGCCTTTTCGGCCGAGGCGGGGCCGGCGGGCAAGCGCGCGCTGCGGCTGGCCGTTCTGGCGCTCTTGACCCGGCTGGATGGGGGCGCGGCGGCGCGGACGGCCTTTGCACGGGCGTCCAACATGACCGAAAGCTTTGGCGCGCTGGCGATCCTGCTGGAAAACGGTCTGGGCGAGGCGGAACTGGCCAGTTTCGGCGCGCGCTGGGCCCAGGACCGTCTGGTGATGGACAAATGGTTTGCCGTGCAGGTCGCCATGGCCGCGCCCGATCAGACCGCCGCCACCGTTGCCCGCCTGACCGGCCATCCGGCCTTTGACATGAAGAACCCCAACCGCTTCCGTGCCGTCCTTGGCGCGCTGACCGGCAATCACGCAGGCTTTCACCATGAGAGTGGCGCGGGCTATGCCACGCTGGCCGACTGGCTGATCCGGCTGGATCCGCTGAACCCGCAAACGGCGGCCCGCATGTCCAGCGCATTTGAAACCTGGCCGCGCTATGACGCCGACAGGCAGGGGATGATCTGCGCGGCGCTGGACCGGATTCTGGCGACCCCGGGACTTAGCCGCGATCTGTCGGAAATGGCCGGACGCTTGAGGCAGGGCTGAGCTGCCGCTGGCCCGTCTGTCTTTCGGCGGCGGGCCGGGAGGTCATCGGGGTGGTCAGCGGCAGTAGCTCTGCCCGCTGGTCCAGGCCGCCATCTCGGCCCGCTTGTCGCGCGCGCGCAGCGGCATCCAGTCGCGCCCGATTCCTTGCCCGCCTGAACCCGCCACCACGCCATCGCGGCCCACCTGTTCGGCCATGATCTCGACCGCGCAGGCCAGATTGGTGGCGCCATCCTTGAGGCTCCTTGACGTCGCCCCGGCGCAGCCGTGATGCGCGGCGGTCTGAGGCGAGATCTGCATCAGCCCGATCCACCGGCCGCCGCCGCCGGCCGCGGCCGGGTTCCAGCTGCTTTCATGCTTTGACACCGCCGACAGCAGGGCCACCCAGAAGGCCCGCCGCTCTTCCAGCCCGTTCTTGGCATAGGCCGGGCACCAGGCCCCGATATCGGCCGGCACCCGTCCGGCCAGAACCCCGTCATGGTTGGCGACGGCCAGCAAGCTGCGCTGTGTCCATTCCGCCGCCTCGGGCCGGTGATCCCAGCGCATCGCGGGGCGCGCGCCGTCCTGCCAGGGCATCCCGGGCCCATTGGCCGGAACGCAGCCCGTCATTCCCATGGCAAGGGCCAAAGCTGCCAGACCAGTCTGGCGGGCAGGCCTCAGCCGGGGAAAGGCGGGACGGTGGCGCGGCAGGGCAAAGGGCATGTAAATCCTCAGGAGGCGCCGCGCGTCTGTGCCCGGCGGGCATGAACAGCCCGCGTTGTTCGATTTGGGCAAGCGTTTTGCGCAACCTGCCGCTGCAATGGGCGGGTTTCCGCCGCTTGCCGCTTGCCCGCGCCGCGCCGCAACCCTAAGAAGGCGGGAACCAGAAGAAGGGGTTTGCCATGCTTGACCTGACCTATACCGCGCCCAAGCCCAAGGTGATTGCCGGGGCAAAGCATGACTGGGAGCTGGTGATCGGCATGGAGATTCATGCCCAGGTCTCGTCCAACGCCAAGCTGTTTTCAGGCGCCTCCACCCAGGTCGGGGCCGAGCCGAATTCGAACGTGTCCTTCGTCGATGCGGCCATGCCGGGCATGCTGCCGGTCATCAATGAATTCTGCGTAGAACAGGCCGTACGCTCGGGCCTTGGGCTGAAGGCGCAGATCAATCTGGTCTCGGCCTTTGACCGCAAGAACTATTTCTATCCCGACCTGCCGCAGGGCTATCAGATCAGCCAGCTTTACCACCCCCTCGTGGGCGAGGGCGAAGTGCTGGTGGAAATGGGCCCCGGTGTCGCCCGCCGGGTGCGGATTGAGCGGATCCACCTGGAACAAGACGCGGGCAAGTCGATTCACGACATGGACCCGATGATGTCTTTCGTCGACTTCAACCGCACCGGCGTGGCGCTGATGGAGATCGTCAGCCGCCCCGACATCCGCGGTCCCGAAGAGGCCGCGGCCTATGTGGCGAAACTGCGCCAGATCCTGCGCTATCTGGGCACCTGCGACGGCAACATGCAGAACGGCAACCTGCGGGCCGATGTGAACGTGTCGGTGTGTCGTCCGGGTCAGTACGAGAAATACCAGGCGACGCAGGATTTCAGCCATCTGGGCACGCGCTGCGAGATCAAGAACATGAACTCGCTGCGGTTCATCCAGCAGGCCATCGAATATGAGGCGCGGCGCCAGATCGCCATTGTCGAAGATGGCGGCAAGGTGGTGCAGGAAACCCGGCTGTATGATCCCGACAAGAACGAAACGCGGTCGATGCGGTCGAAGGAA
>JALQYS010000225.1 GCA_023254015.1 Paracoccaceae bacterium | reverse complement strand
TGAGCACACGATCCAGTGCATCAGCAACTTGGCCGATATTGAGCGCGAAGAGCTGATTGAGGAGCTCCCGATCGCCTCGTCGATCCTCAAAGCAGGCGTGAACCGCAAGGTGCTCTATGTAGCGCTCTTGGTACATGATATCGGCAAAGGCCGTGACGAAGATCACTCGATCATCGGGGCGCAAATGGCACGCAAGATCGCGCCGCGCCTTGGCCTGAACAAGAAAGAGAGCGAAACGGTCGAATGGCTCGTGCGCTATCACCTTCTGATGTCCGACATGGCCCAAAAGCGCGACATCGGCGATCCGCGCACCGTGCGCGACTTTGCCAAGGCGGTGAAAACCCGCAAGCGGCTGGATCTGCTGACAGTGCTGACGGTCTGTGACATCCGCGGTGTGGGGCCGAACACCTGGAACAACTGGAAGGCGATGCTGCTGCGTCAGCTCCACGGGCTGACGAGCGAGGCGCTGGAAGGCGGGCTGGAACATATCAACCGCGAAAAGCGCGAGGACGAGGCGAAGGCCGCCCTTTCCGCCCGGTTGACGGACTGGAGCGAGGAGGCCATCCGTCAGGAATGCGCCCGCCACTATGCGCCCTACTGGCAAGGCCTGACCACCGACACGCAAGAGGTCTTTGCCCGCCTGCTGCAGGGCCTGCCCGACAACGAAATCCGCATCGACCTGCATCCCGAACCGGCGCGCGACGCCACGCGCGCGGCCTTTGCGCTGGCGGATCACCCCGGCATCTTCAGCCGTCTGGCGGGGGCTTTGGCGCTGGTTGGGGCGAATGTGGTGGATGCCAAGACCTACACCTCGAAGGATGGCTATGCGACCCCGGTGTTCTGGATTCAGGATGCCGAGGGCCGCCCCTATGACGTGGAGCGCCTGCCAAGCCTGACCCAGATGATCGACAAGACCCTGAAGGGCGAGGTGGTAGCGCGCGAGGCCTTGGCAGGCCGGGACAAGGTGAAGAAGCGCGAAAAGGAATTCCGCTTTCCGACCCATATCATCTTCGACAACGAGGGGTCCGAGATCTACACCATCATCGAGGTCGACACCCGCGACCGGCCCGGCCTGTTGTATGATCTGACACGCACGCTGGCGGTGAACAACATCCAGATTTCCAGCGCCGTGATCGCCACCTATGGCGCCCAGGTGGTGGACACCTTCTATGTGAAAGACATGTTCGGACTGAAACTGCACGCCAGGAACCGGCAAGAGGCGCTGGAGAAAAAGCTGCGCCAGGCCATCACCGAAGGCGCCGAAAGGGCGAGGTCATGAGCAGCGCCGAAAAGCGGGGATCGGGGCGGATGATCCGCAACATCCTGACCCTGGGCCTGTGGACGCTGGTTTCCCGCGGGGCGGGGCTGGCGCGCGATCTGATGATGGCGAACTATCTGGGGGCGGGCGCGGTGGCCGATGCCTTCAACGTGGCCTTCAGCCTGCCCAACATGTTCCGTCGCTTCTTTGCCGAGGGCGCCTTCAATCAGGCCTTCGTGCCGATCTATGCGAAAAAGCTGCAATCGGGCGACGATGCCGAAACCTTTGCGCAAGATGCCTTCGCCGGCCTGTCGGCGGTGCTGCTGGCGCTGGTGCTCTTGGGCACGCTGGCGATGCCCGCGCTGGTCTGGGCCATGGCCTCGGGCTTTGTGGGGGATGCCCGGTTCGATCTGGCGGTCACCTTTGGCCGGATCACCTTTTGCTATATCTTCTTCATCTCGCTTTTCGCCATGCTGGCAGGGGTGCTGAACGCCCATGGCCGCTTTGCCGAGGCGGGTTTCGTGCCGGTTCTGATGAACCTTGTGTTCATCGCCGCCATGTGGCTGGCGGTGCTGATCGGCTGGGATGTGGGCAGGACACTGGTCTGGACGGTGCCCCTGACCGGCATCGCGCAGCTGGCCTTTACCTGGCGGGCGGCGGCGCGGGTGGGCTTCGTGCCGCGCTTGCGGCTGCCGCATATGACGCCCGACCTGAAACGCCTGCTGATCACCGCAGGGCCTGCCATGCTGGCGGGGGGCGTTGTGCAGGTGAACCTTCTGGTGTCGCGGCAGGTGGCCTCGGGCACCGAGGGCGCGATTTCCTGGCTGGTCTATGCCGACCACCTGTATCAGCTGCCGTTGGGCGTTGTGGCGATTGCCGTGGGCACGGTTCTGTTGCCCGAACTGTCGCGCCGGCTGGCGGCGGGCGATGCGCAGGGCGGGCAGGATGCCTTCAACCGGGGGGCCGAATTCGCGCTGGCGCTGACGCTGCCTTCGGCCATGGGGCTGATGGTGCTGTCGCATCCGATCATCGAGGTGATCTATCAGCGCGGCGCCTTCGACGCGCTGGCCACCGCAAACACCGCGCTTGCGCTGGCGATCTATGCCCTGGGCCTGCCGGCCTTTGTGCTGCACAAGGTGCTGCAACCGCTGTTCTTTGCCCGCGAGGACACCCGCCGCCCCTTCCGCTATGCCGTCTGGTCGATGGTGACGAATGCGGTGATCGCGGTGGGGCTCATGCCGCTTGTCGGCTTTGCTGCGGCGGCCATTGCCACCTCGCTTTCAGCCTGGATCATGGTGGCGCAGCTGTGGTGGGGCGCGCGGGGCATGGGGCCTGAGGCGCGGTTTGACGACCGGCTTCTTGACCGCCTGCCGCGCATCCTTATCGCCTGCGGGGCGATGGTTGCCGTGGTCTGGGCAGGCGCGATGGCGCTGCAACCCTGGCTGCAATCGGCGGGATGGCGCTATCCGGCGCTGGGGGTTCTGATCGCGGTCGGCGTTGCCAGCTATTTCGTCAGCGGCTTTGCCCTGCGGGCCTTTCGGCTGGACGAGTTGAAGGGCCTGCGCCGTCAGCGCTGACGCAGGCGGTCCATCAGCCGCGGGATGCCGCCGGGCACAACCAGAATGGTCAGCACGAACCCGGCGGCAAAGCCTGCCAGATCGGCCACCCAATCAAGCCCGCCGCCAAAGAGCACGCCAAAGACAAGTTGCGCCACCAGCAGAAGCCCGATCATCGAAAAGGCCCGGTATTCGCGCCCCGATCCGGCCAGACGCAGCCACATCAGATAGGTGAAGGCCCCGACAAGACCGTAATCGCCGGGATAGGCCCCGATCAGCGGCACCCGTGTGGCCACCAGCCCATAGGCCAGCGCGCCCGCAATCGCCGCGCCGAAGAACACCACCAGCACCGCCCAGAACCGCAGCACCTCGCCGGTGAACTTGCCCAAGGCCAGAAGGATCACCACGGCAAAGGCAGCGTGGGTCATGTTGCCATGCACGAAAGGGTAGGCCACAAACCGCAGCATATGTTCGGGCGGAAACTGGCCCAGCGTCCACATCTCGCGCCACAGATCGGGGATGAAGGCCACCTTGGTGATCGCTTCCAGCCGCCAGCCCACGGCATCCGGGCCGCCGGCAATGCCTGCGGCCCCGATCTGCAACACGATCTCAAGCGCGATCATCGGCAGGGCAATCGCCCAGACCACAGGCGGCAACGGGTTCAGCGGCGGGGCGTTATGGTCTTGCATCCGGATCTCCAAAGGGCCTTGATTGACGCCCCTGCCCCACAGCGATAAGCCGATGCGGCACAACTTTCCAGATGGAGTTCCAGATGTCCGAGCCGGTCCAAACGCCTCAGACCCAATTCAAACCCCGCATTTTCTCGGGTATCCAGCCTTCGGGCG
>JALQYS010000247.1 GCA_023254015.1 Paracoccaceae bacterium | reverse complement strand
GGCGGGGCTGCGCAGGCAGACGCGCTTTCCCGCGCGCTGGAAGAGCGGGTTGACCGGATCGCCGAGGATCTTGCGGCGATGCGGGCCTTTCTGGGGCAGGCCGAAGAACAGGGATCGGCCCGGACGGTTCGGGCGGTTGCCGAACGGATGAACCGGACCGTGGCGCGCAAGATCGTGGCCGAGGCGGCGGTCAGGGCCGAAGCCGAGGCTCTGGCCGGCTCTGGCACGCGGCTGGCCGAGCTGATCTCGACCGAGGCCGATCTGGCGCGTCTGCGCGTGACCGCCGGCATCTGGGAGCTTTACGCCCTGCCCGCCGCCAAGGACACGCGGAGCGGCCTTGACCGTCTGGCGGACGAAGATTTCTTTGCCTACGAAAGACTGACCGAAATGGCCAAGGCGGTGTCGTCGCTGGGCCGTGTGGTGGACCGCGCGGCCGAGGCGCAGACCATGGCAGAGCTTGCCGTGCTGAACACCGGATACCGCGATGCGCTGAACCTGGCCCGCAGCCGGACCCGGTTCATGCTGTCGGCCCGGGCGGTGCGGGCCGCGACAACCGAGCTTTTCCAGATGTCGCAGGGGCTGGGCGATCGCGGAATTCTGGCCCGTCGCGCGGCCGCAATCCTGGCCCAGAGCGACCTTGACACCCTGTCGGCGCAGCTTGGCCGCCAGCTTGATCTGCTGATCGAAGAGGCCCGGCTGGGGCGGGATGAAACGCGGGCGCGGATGCAGCAGGGCGTGGCGGCGGCGGGGCGGCAGGCCACGCTCATGTCAGCCGCGCTGACAGGCGTGGTCTTGCTGGCCTTGCTGGCGGGCTATCTGGTCTGGGCGCGCACGCGCCAAAGGGTGGTGCTGCGGCTGGAAGAGGTGGCCGGGCGGATCGTTGCGGTGGCAAAGGGCGATCTGGGCCAGCCCATGGCGATCAGCGGTGCCGATGAGATCGGGCGCTTGGAAGGCGCGCTGAACATCCTGCGTGAGCGCGTCGACGAAGCGGCCCGCCTGCGCGGACGGCTGGAGGCGGCGGTGATCGACCGCACCGCCGAAGTCGTGGCCGAGATGCACTCGGCCAACGCCGCCCGCGCCGATGCCGAAGAGCAAAGCCGCGCCAAGACGCATTTTCTGGCCCGGATGAGCCACGAGATCAGGACACCGCTGAACGGCCTGATCGGGCTTCTGGATCTCTTGGCCGCCGACGAGGCCGACGCGGCGCGGCGGGCAAGGCTCGAGGTGGCGCTGACTTCGGCGCGCGACCTGCAGGAGTTGACCGAGGACATCCTGACCTTTTCGGTCAGCGCCGATGGGCAGGACAAGGCCCGGCTGGCGGTGTTTGATCCTGCCGCCCTTGCCCGCGGGCTGGCCGCGCATCTTGAGGTGATCGCGCCCGCGAAGGGCCTTGTCCCTGAGGTGCAGATCGACGCAGGCCTGCCCCCCGCCCTGATCGGAGAGCCGACGAAGATCCGGCAGGTGATGATGAACCTTCTGAGCAATGCGGTGAAATATACCGAACGGGGCAAGGTGGGTCTGGCCGTCAGCGCCCGGCCTGCCGCGCAGGGGCGATACGACCTTGCCCTTGCCGTCCGCGACACGGGCCCCGGCATGACGGCCGAAGAGACGCAGCGGGCGTTCGACATCTATGGCCGCAGCCGGTCGGCCCGGCAAAGCGGGGTGCGGGGCGTGGGCCTTGGTCTGGCCATTGTGCGGCAACTGACCGATGCGATGGGGGCGGAACTGCGAATATCGACCGCGCCCGGCAGTGGCAGCAGCTTTACCCTTGCCTTGCGCCTGACCGAGGCGTCGGCGGCCGAACTGCCGGCAGAGCAGCCCTTGCCGGGTCGGGGGGAGGAGCGGCGGGTTCTGGTGGTTGATGATCACGCCGTGAACCGCCTCGTGGCGCGCGGCTATCTTGAGCGCATGGGCTGCGCGGTGACCGAAGCCGCGACTGGCAAGGCGGCCCTCGCCGCCGCGCAGAAGGGCACCTTCGATGCGATTCTGGTCGATCTGGGCCTGCCCGACATCGGTGGGTCCGAGGTTCTGGCGCAGCTGGCGCGCAAGGGCGCCAAAGTTGCCGTCCTGACCGCCGACCTTGTGCGCGATGACGCCGAAACGCGGGGGCGGTTCGGGGTGGACCGGGTGCTGACGAAACCCATTTCTCCGCGCATGCTGTCCGACTTTCTGACAGGCGGCGAAGCGGCGGCCGGGGCCGCTCCACATGCGGCCCCGGGGCCAGAGACCCCCGTGCGCGAGGATATCGAGGCGCTTGGCGCGGCAGAGACGGCCAGGATCGTCAGCGCCCTTCTGGCCGATCTGGCGGCGGCCGCCCCGCAGATCAGGGCGGCGGCGGCCCCTGAGGCGCGGCGCAAGCTGGCCCACCGGCTGAAAGGGGCGGCGGCGAATTTCCGGCTGCAGGCCTTCTGCGCCCTCATGCAGCGGCTGCAGACCGACGACCTTGCCGCGCTGGACGATCTGGAGCGGGTGACGAACGAGGCGGTGCGCGATCTGACCACGGCCGCGCGGAACGCCGGGCTTGCTCTTCAGGGGGCGGCAGAGGTGACAAAGCAATAACCCTCGCCCGCGCGGGTCAGCAGGAAATCGGGCCGCGCGGGATCGGCCTCGATCTTCTTGCGCAACCGGCCGATCAACACGTCGATCGTGCGGTCCCCCGGACGCAGATCGCCCCGGCCGACGATCTCGCTCAGCCGGGGGCGTCCGAAGGTCACGCCGGGATTGCGGGTCAGCGCATCCAGAAGATCGAACTCCTGCGCGCTCAGCGTCTCGATCCGGGCGGCCGAGACAAGACGACGGCGCATGCGGTCAAAGTGCCAGGGGCCAAAACTTTCGACCGCCTCGGCGACCGGGGCGCTGCGGCCGATGTCTGTGATGCGGAACAACAGGTTCTTCAGCCGCGCCGCCAGCTCGCGCCGGTCAAAGGGCTTGGTCACGTAATCATCCGCGCCCATCTCAAGCCCGATGATCCGGTCCACCTGCTCATCGCGCGAGGTCAGCAGGATGATCCCCACCCGCGATTTCGCCCGCTGCTCGCGCGTGATGGTCAGGCCGTCCTTGCCCTCCAGCCCGATATCCAGAAGCAGGATTTCCGGCGGATCGGTGTCGATCACCTCTTGCATGGCTTCGGCATCCTCGACTTCGGAGATGCGGTAGCCAAGGCCGCGCAGATAGCCCGCCAGGCGCATGCGGGTGACGCGATCATCCTCGACAATCAGAATATGCGCGGTCATGGCGGCGTCTTTACATCCCTTAACATCTCTTCACGGCCAAGGTTGACAGCTGTCAAGGCCCGGACCGCGGCGATCGGCGAGGTTCGGGTCGCACATCGGATGGAGGTCCGCCATGACATTGATCAACACGACCAGACGCAACTTCCTTGGGGGCAGCGCCGCCCTTGTGGGGTCTACCTGGCTCATGACTTCGACGGCGCGGGCCGCTGTCGATCCCACGTCCTTTTCGGGGCGCGTGTTCAGCGCCAGCCACTATGGCCCGTTCGAGGCCGTGGTGCGCGATG
>JALQYS010000233.1 GCA_023254015.1 Paracoccaceae bacterium | reverse complement strand
GCCATGGGGGTCTTGCGCAGGTAACACCTTGGCCATGGCCAGACAATCCCGCGTGCCCTGCCTTCTTCTCACCCGTCCTGCGCCGCAAAGCCAGCGTTTTGCGCAAGAGATCCGTGCGCGACTGGGTGCGGTGCCGGTGGTGATCTCGCCCTTGATGACGACCGTGTTTCACCGGCCCGACCTGCCGGATCTGCCGTTTCGGGCCGTGATTCTCACATCGGAAACCGGCGTCAAGGCGACCAGCCAGCTTCACGCCGCGCTGCCTACGCTGGCCTTTTGTGTCGGAAACCGCACCGCAGCTGCCGCGACCGCTGCCGGGTTTGATGCCCGCTCGGCCGATGGCGATGTGCATGCCCTTGCCGCAATGATCCTTGCCTCGGGCGTCGCAGGTCCGCTGTTGCATCTGCGCGGGGACGACAGCGCCGGAAATCTGGCAGAAACCCTGACAAAGGGCGGATTAGAGACGTATTCGACCATCGTCTACACCCAAGCCCCCTGCCCTCTGACGGATCAGGCAATTGCGCTTTTCGGGCAAGACACCCCTGTGCTGGCCCCGATCTTTTCGCCGCGTTCGGCCCGCCTTCTGGTTGCGGCCTTGCCGCAGACTCGCGTCGCCCCGGTCTGGGTTGCGGCCATCAGCCCTGCCGCCGCCGAGGTGGCCCGCGCTCTCAGCCCCGCCCGGCTGGTCACCGCGGCCCACCCCGACGGCGAAAACATGCTTCACGCGGTCGCGGATCTTTATTCCTTGCCCGGCACCGCTTGAACCGGGCCGGGTCAAGGGATTAGCTTGAACCTTGCCGCAGGCGCATGGGGGATGATCATGGCCGAGACCGACGACAAGACCACACGCATCGAGGATGAGCCCCTCCCCGTCGTCATGGATGAGCCGCAAGCCCAAACCGCGGCCCCGCCGGAACCTGCCAGGCCCGCCCCTGCCCCCAGCCAGCGCCGCGGCGGAATGGTTGGCCCGGTGATCGGCGGTATTCTTGCCGCGGCGGCCGGTTTTGGTCTGGCGCAAGTGGTGCCGAATGGCTGGCCGCTGCAAGACACAGCCGTGCTTGAGCAACAGCTTGCCGCCCAGTCCGAAACCATCGCCACGCTGCAAAGCCGCCTTGCCGCCGTGGAAGGCGCCAAGGTGCCCGACATTACGCCCCTGATGGACACGCTTGCCGCGCTGAATGGCCGGGTTGCCGCGCTGGAGACCGGGCCTGCCGAACGGGCCGAGGAAACCGCAGCCTTGGCCAAGGCCGTGGCCGACCTGCAGCAGCAGATCGTCAACCTGCCCGCTGCCCCCGGTCAGGCTGCCGTGCCCGCAAACATCACCGCC
The DNA here is from genome assembly GCA_023254015.1 of Paracoccaceae bacterium. Classification (GTDB taxonomy): domain Bacteria; phylum Pseudomonadota; class Alphaproteobacteria; order Rhodobacterales; family Rhodobacteraceae; genus Tabrizicola_A. The sequence goes on along the minus strand of JALQYS010000233.1, from coordinate 2,823 downwards.
TTGGCGGCCGAGGCCGAGGCCCGGTTGCAAGAGGCCGAGGCTCAGGCCGCGCAGATGAAGGCCGAGGCCGAGGCGCTGACCCGAACCGCGGTGGCTCAGGCTGCGCTGGGCCGCCTGCAGGCCGCCCTCGACGCTGGCACGCCCTATGTCGCCATCCTGCCCGACCTTGGGCAAGAGATCCCCGAGGCGCTGCAGGCCCATGCCGAAACCGGCCTGCCCAGCCTGCCCGACCTGCAGCAAAGCTTCCCCGAGGCCGCGCGCCTGGCGCTGGAAACCGCGCTACGCGCCGACATGGGTGATACCTGGACCGAACGCGCCACCAGTTTCCTGCGCAGCCAGACCGGCGTGCGCTCGTTGACCCCGCGCGAGGGCACCGATCCCGACGCCATCCTGTCGCGCGCCGAGGCCGCGCTTGGCACGGGCGATCTGGGCAAGGCGCTGCAGGAGCTCGCCACCCTTCCCGAAGTGGCGCAGGCCCCCTTGGCCGCTTGGGTGGCGCAGGTTCAGGCGCGGCAGGCGGGCCTGCAGGCGCTGGATGCGCTTGCGGCACAGATCGGCGGATAGGGGAACAGCGATGTTTTGGTCACTTCTGAAGGTTCTGCTTTTTGTTGCCGCCATCGCGGCCCTGACCTGGGGCGCCAGCCTGCTTCTGGAAACCGGCGGGGGCATCCGCCTTGCGGCGGGCGGCTATGAGATGACGCTTGGCCCGCTGCAGGCGGTCATCGGGCTTTTGATCCTGATGCTGGGCATCTGGCTGCTGATGCGGTTGATCGGCCTGATCGTCGCCACGCTGCGGTTCTTCAACGGGGACGAAACCGCCATCTCGCGCTATTTCGACCGCGACCGCCAGCGCAAGGGTTATCAGGCGCTGTCCGATGGCTTTCTGGCGCTGGCCTCGGGCGAGGCGCGTTTGGCGCTGTTGCGGGCGCAGCGGGCCGAGAAATATCTTGAACGGCCCGAGTTGACGACGCTTCTGGTCGCCCAAGCGGCCGAGGCGGCCGGCGATTCCGCGCGCGCGTCAGAGGCCTTCAAGAAACTTCTGGCCAATGAGTCCACCCGCTTTGTCGGCATCCGGGGCCTTTTGCACCAGAAGCTTGCCGAGGGAGATACCGACACCGCGCTGAAGCTGGCCGAAAAGGCCTTTGCGCTGAAACCCAAACATGGCGAAACGCAGGACATCCTGCTGAAACTGCAATCCGACAGCGCCGACTGGAAGGGCGCGCGGGCAACCCTGGGCGCCAAGCTCAAGACAGGCGCGCTGCCCAAGGACGTGTTCCGCCGCCGCGATGCCGTACTGGCCCTGCAAGAGGCCAGGGGCATCATGGATGAAACTGCCACGGTCGAGGCACGCGAGGCCGCCATCGAAGCCAACCGCAAATCGCCCGACCTGATCCCCGCTGCTGTCATGGCGGCCCGCAGCCTGATCGCCAAGGGTGACAAGAAGGGCGCAACCCGTGTGGTCAAAAAGGCGTGGGAGGGCATCCCCCACCCCGATCTTGCCGCCGTTTTTGCCGAAATCGAGCCCGAGGAAACCCCATACGCCCGGTTGAAGCGCTTCAAGCCGCTGGTCGCACAGCACCCGAACCATGACGAAATCCGGCTTTTGCAGGCCGAAATGCTGATCGCCGCCGAGGATTTCCCCGCCGCGCGCCGCGCGCTGGGCGATCTGGTTGAGCGCCATCCCACGCAGCGCGCACTGGCGGTCATGGCGGCCATCGAACGCGGCGAAGGGTCGGACGATGCCGTCGTGCGCGGCTGGTTGGCCAAGGCGCTGGTCGCGCCCCGGGGGCCGCAGTGGTGCTGTGACAAATGTCAGGCCATCCACGCCGAATGGCATCCAATCTGCAGCAATTGCGGCGGTTTCGACACGCTTTCCTGGCGTGAACCGCAAGAGGACACCTCGCAATCCACACGTGGGGCCCAGCTTTTGCCGCTGATCGTCCAGCCGCCGGTCAAGGAACCGGCGAAACCTGCGACTGCCGACGAGGATGACATCATCGACCTCGCTGCCGTCGCAAGAAGTGCAGATTAGGGCTACACAGCACCCAAAAGGGGTGCTAATAGCCCGTCACCAAAGGCCGGTGTAGCTCAGCTGGTAGAGCACGTCATTCGTAATGATGGGGTCGGGGGTTCGAGTCCCTTCACCGGCACCACTTCCCTGAAGAAGTGGCATTCCCCCCGAATCTCTATTCCTTTTGCTTCGGCGTCAGCAGCTTTTTGGGCCGAATGGTTTCGGCTGCCTTGAACAGGCTGAAGGTCTGGTTGACGTAGTTCACCACCCCGCCGATCTGCTCCAGATACTTCTGCAATTCGGGCGTCCGCTCGGCCTCAACCACCTGAACGGGCCGATCAGGGCCTTCGCCTTCGAACTGGGCGTAGAACAGCGGCTCGCCACGTTTGAGGATGATATCCTTCTCCGGCTCGTGCCATTCAAAGGCCCACATCAAGGGGCGCGGCCAGACCGAAACCGGGAAGCGCCCCCCAAAGATCGTGCCGGGCAGCTGTTCCTTGCGGTAATGCATGAAGGCGGAAAGCTGGGTGATATAGACCAGCTCGTCAGCGATGAAGCAGTAGGGCAGCATCAGCTGGATCGTGGGCCGGTCGGGGTAACGCCATTCGGTTTCATTCACCAGCGTCAGCACTTCGCCCAGCTTGTTGGCGCGAATGGGGCTGGCCGTTCCGGCGCGGTTGATCAGCACCGCCTTGCCCTTGTCATCCCGGCCAAAGCCGATGTGGATGTCAATACCACTGCCAAGACGCGAATCTTGGTCGTGGCTCCGGCGGCGGCGACCAAGGCGGTGTTGCCGGTGCCCGTGGCGTTGA
>JALQYS010000064.1 GCA_023254015.1 Paracoccaceae bacterium | reverse complement strand
CCAATCCTGATTGAGTTTGTAGACCGCCTTGCCTTCGAGCACGTAAAGCCCGTGCTCCATCACATGGGTTTCCTCGAACGGGATCACGCCGCCGGGCTGGAAGGTGACGATGTTCACATGGGCATCGTGGCGAATGTCCTCGGGGTCGACAAAGCGGGTGGTGCCCCAGCGTTCGGCGGTGTCGGGCATCCAGCGGACCGGCACGTCGCGTTCGTTGGTGACAATCGGGTCGGGGCGGGGGATGCCCGGCGCGGGTTCGTAGAGTTTGCGCAGCCAGTGGAAGCGGGCGGGGCTGTGCCCTTCGGCCAGAAGGGTCCAGCGACTGCCGGCGGGGATATAGGCATAGCCGCCCGCGTCCATCTCATAGCCCGTGCCGTCGATGGTCAGCGTGGCCAGACCTTCGGTGAAGAAGAGCCAATGCTCGGCCCCGTCCTCGGCATCGGGCGCGTCCGATCCGCCGCCGGGCTGCACCTCCATCACATATTGGCTGAAGGTTTCGGCAAAGCCCGACATGGGCCGCGCGATGAGCCAGAGCCGGGTGCCGGTCCAGCCGGGCAGGAAGCTGGTCACGATGTCGGAAAAGCAGCCCCGGGGGATGAAGGCATAGGCGGTGGTAAAGACCGCGCGCTGGGTCATCAGGGCGGTTTGCGGCGGCAGGCCGCCTTGGGGGGCGTAATATTGGCTCATGGCAATTGGTCCTTCAGGCGCAGCTCGGCGATGCGTTCGACCTGGGCGCAGGCGGTGGCAAACTCGGTCTGGGTGTAATTGCCGATCCTTGTGTGGAAGGCGGCAAGGATGCTGTCCTTGGTGTTGTCGCGCACGGCGATGATGAAGGGAAAGCCGTGCTTGGCGACATAATCGGCATTCAGGCGCTGGAAGGTCGCGCGCTCTTCGTCGGTCAGGGCATCAAGCGCGGCACTGGCCTGTTCGGCCGTGCTTTCCGGGGTGAGGCGTCTGGCGGCGGCCAGTTTGCCTGCAAGGTCGGGGTGGGCGCGCAGAACGCCCAGGCGTTCGTCGTGGCTGGCCGAGCGGAAGATGCGGGCAAGGGCATTGTGCAGGCCGGTGGCGCTGTCATGGGCGGGGCCGAGTTCCAGATCAAAGGCGCGGGTTGCGATCCAAGGGGAATGTTCGAAAATCGAGCCGAAGCGTTCGACGAACCTGTCGCGCGTCATCTGCGACGGCCGCTCGATGCGCTTGTGCGGATGGGTTTGCGCCCAATGCCGGGCGATGTCGATGCGGCGGGGGAACCAGACGCCCTCGTGCGACTGGGCGTAGTCGAGGAATTTCTTCAGGCCCGCAAACTTGCCCGGACGGCCGATCAGCCGATTGTGCAGCCCGATCGAGAACATCTTTGACCGGCCCTCTATCCCCTCGGCATAAAGCGTGTCGAAGCTGTCTTTCAGGTATTGGAAGAACTGCTCGCCGGTGATGTAGCCCGGCGCCGTGGCAAAGCGCATGTCGTTTGCCTCCAGCGTATAGGGGATGACCAACTGGTCATGTGTCCCGACTTCCATCCAATAAGGCAGGTCGTCGTCATAGGTGTCGGAGATCCATTCGAGCCGCCGCGTCTCGGCGGTCAGGCGGACGGTGTTCATGCTGCAGCGGCCGGTATACCAGCCAAGGGGCGGGCAGCCCACCACCTCTTCATGAAGGCGGAAGGATTCGGCGATCTGGCGGGCCTCTTCCTCGGGGGGCATGTCGCGGTGATCGACCCATTTCAGCCCGTGGCTGGCGATCTCCCAGCCGGCGGCCTTCATGGCGGCGACCTGTTCGGGGTTGCGGGCAAGGGCCGAGGTCACGCCATAGATCGTGACGGGGATCGACTTTTCGACGAAAAGTCGATGCAGGCGCCAGAAGCCTGCGCGCGCGCCATAGTCGTAGATCGATTCCATGTTCCAGTGCCGCATCCCCGGCCAGGGCGCGGCGCCGGCGATGTCGGACAGGAACGCCTCGGACTGGGCGTCGCCGTGCAACAGGTTGTTCTCGCCGCCCTCTTCGTAATTCAGCACGATCGACACGGCAATTTTGGCGCCGCCGGGCCATCTGGCGTCGGGGGCATCGGGGCCATGGCCGCGGAAATCGCGGGGGTATCGGGTCATGGAACGCTCCTTTTCCTGCCTGCCAGTTTGCCAAGACTATTCGCGAAAGACGAAAGCATTTTTCAAATAATGCCGGAAAGACCTTTCGCCCGGCGGGGAAGGGAGGCTGTCGCGCGCTGCTGGGGGCTGCGCTATGGTCGGCATGGATAGAAGTGGAGGATCTCATGGCAGGCGGGCGGCTTTCGACCCATGTTCTGGATACGGCGCGTGGCAAGCCGGCGGCGGGGGTGAGGATCTCGCTTTATCGGCTGACGGGCGAGGCGCGCGAAAAGCTGAAAGAGGTGGTCACCAACCACGACGGCCGCACGGATGAGCCGATGCTTCTGGGCGAGGCGCTGGTGGCGGGCTGCTATGAGCTGGTGTTCCACGCGGGCGACTATCTGCGCGCCAGTGGGCAGGCGGGGGCGGGGGTGCTGTTTCTGGACGAAATCCCGATCCGTTTCGGCGTTCCGGATGCGGGGCAGCATTACCATGTGCCCTTGCTCCTCAGCCCCTTTGCCTATTCGACCTATCGCGGCAGCTGATCGCGCAACACGCGATTGTGGCTGTGGGTCTTGGCCGATCGCCTTGCCGGGCTGATCTGCCCGGCCTATCACTTTTGCACGACGGAATGTCCGGCGCAGAGCGTGTGACGCTGGATGCGGTGCAATGGGTAGGCGGGGCGGCTGATGGCAAGGGATGGTGCGGAAAAGCCGCAGGCGGTGGATGACGACCTGGCGCGCCTTCTGACGGCAAGGCCCCGGCGCAGGCTGGGCCTGTGGCTTTGGGCCGGGGCGGCTGTGCTGGCGCTGGGCGGTCTGGGCTGGTGGGCCTTGGGCGGGGCATCCGGGGGGGCGGGGCAGGTGTCTTATGTCACCGCGCCCGTCACCCGCGGCGATCTGACCGTGTCCGTCACGGCCACGGGTACGGTGCAGCCGACCACGCGGGTGGACGTTTCGTCGGAACTGGCGGGTATTCTGGCGACGGTCGCGGTCGATTTCAACGATCCGGTCACCGTGGGGCAGGTTCTGGCGCGGCTGGACACCTCGAAACTCGCCGCGCAGGTGGCCAATGCCGAGGCGCAGGAAGCTTCGGCCCGCGCGCGCCTGACGCAGGCCGAAGCCACCGCGCGCGAGGTGGCCGAGACACTGACCACCCAGCAGGAGCTGGCGGCCAAGGGGCTGGCCAGCCGGTCGGTCATGGTGTCGGTCGAGGCCAATGATGCCCGCGCCCGCGCCTCGGTCGAGATGGCGCGCGCCGATCTGACGCTGGCCGAGGCGAATCTGGCGCTGGCGCGGGCCGATCTGGACAAGGCGGTGATCCGTTCTCCGATCGATGGCGTGGTGCTGAACCGCAAGGCCGAGGCGGGGCAGATCGTCGGGCCGGGGCTGAATGACCCGGTGCTGTTCGTTCTGGCCGAGGATCTGTCCCGGATGGAGCTTCTGGCCGATGTCGACGAGGCTGATATCGGTCAGGTCAGGGTCGGGCAGGATGCGCGGTTCACCGTCGATGCCTTTGACAACCGCGATTTTGCCGCCACCATCACGCAGGTGCGCTATGCCTCGGAGGTGACCGATGACGTGGTGACCTACAAGGCGGTGCTGGCGGTGGACAACCCTGATCTGCGGCTGCGCCCCGGCATGACGGCGACGGCCACCATCACCGTGGCCGAAGCGGCGGGCGTTCTGCTGGTGCCGAATGCCGCGCTGCGCTGGGCGCCGCCAAAGGCGACGGGTGGCGGGGCGGGGGCCTCGGGGCTGGCGGGGCTGATCCTGCCGACGGCCGCGATGCGCGGGGCCTCGCAGGGCGTCGGCTCGGGCCGGTCGGTCTGGGTGCTGAAGGATGGCGCACCGGCCGAGATCGCCGTGGAAACCGGCGCCAGCGACGGCCGGTCCACCATGGTCAGCGCCGAGACGCTGGCCGAGGGGGATGCCGTCATCACCGACCGGCTGACGCAGGCCGACTGAGATGGACAACTGACATGGCCCCCCCGCTGATCGCCTTTCGCAATGTCGCGCGCCACTATGGCACGGGCGAGGCGCTGGTGCGCGCGCTGGACGGCGTCAGCTTTGACATCCACGCCGGCGAGTTCGTGGCGATCATGGGCCCCTCCGGCTCGGGCAAGTCGACGGCGATGAACATCATCGGTTGTCTGGACCGGCCGACATCGGGGGAATACCTGTTCAAGGGCCTTGCGGTGCAGGGGCTGGATCAGGACGCCCGCGCCTTGTTGCGTCGCCATGCGCTGGGGTTCGTGTTTCAGGGCTTCAACCTGCTGGCCCGGCAATCGGCGCTGGAAAACGTCGAATTGCCGCTGATCTACAAGGGCGTGCCGCGCGCAGAACGCCGGGCGCTGGCGCGCGCGGCCCTGCACAAGGTGGGTCTTGAGGGGCGCGAAGGGCATGACCCCTCGCAGCTTTCGGGCGGCCAGCAGCAGCGCGTGGCCATCGCCCGCGCGCTGGCGGGGGGGCCGTCGGTCATTCTGGCGGATGAGCCCACGGGCAACCTCGACAGCGCCCGCAGCCACGAGATCATGCGGCTGTTGCAGGCGCTGAACCGGGATGAGGGGCTGACGGTGGTCATGGTGACGCATGAGGATGACATCGCCGCCTATGCCAAGCGGCTGATGGTGTTTACCGACGGCCACCTGACCCGCGACGAGCCGGTGAAGGAGCGCGCCTGACATGCTGTGGGAAGCCGTCCGTCTGGCCCTGACCGCCATCACCCGCAACAAGCTGCGGTCGTTCCTGACGGTGCTGGGCGTGGTGATCGGGGTGGCGGCGGTGATTGCCATGCTGACCGTTGGCGAAGGATCAACCGCACAGGTCAGGGCCAGCGTGGAACGGTTGGGCACCAATGTGCTGGTGCTGCGGCCGGGCCGGATGCAGATGGGCCCTCCCTCGGGCGAGCCCGCGCCGCGATTTGAGCTGAAGGACGCCGAGGCGCTGGCCGAATTGTCCGTCGTGGCCCATGTCGCACCGCAGGCGAACGCCACCTATCCGGTGGTGGCGGGCAATGCCAATTCCACCTCGTCGGTGCTGGGCACGACGGCCTCTTATCTTGCGGTGCAGAACTGGCCGCTGGCGCTGGGTCGCGCCTTCGAGCCGGGGGAAGAGGCAGCGGGGGCGGCGGTCTGCATTCTGGGGCAGACGGTGCGCGACCGGCTGTTCGGCGCGGCCGATCCCCTGGGCGAGACCTTGCGGGTGCGGGGGCTGTCGTGCCGGGTGATCGGGGTGCTGACCGCGCGGGGGGCGGGCAGCTTTGGTCAGGATCAGGATGACATCGTGCTGATCCCGATCCGCACGGCGCACCGGCGGTTGCAGGGCGATACCGATGTCAGCTCGATCTCGATCGCGCTGCTGAAATCGGTCGCCTCCGAGGATGGCATCCGCGCCGTGCAGGCCCTGATGCGCGACCGGCGCGGGATCGAAATCGGCAGGGCCGATGATTTCAGCGTCACCGACATGAAGGATTTCAACAACCTGCTGGCGGGGGTGAACTCGGTCATGACGGGGCTTCTGTCGGCGGTTGCGGCGGTCAGCCTGTTGGTCGGCGGCATCGGGATCATGAACATCATGCTGGTCTCGGTCACCGAGCGCACGCGCGAAATCGGCATCAGGCTGGCGGTCGGGGCCACGGGCGCGCAGGTGCTGACGCAATTCCTGATCGAGGCGGTGGTGCTGTCGGTTCTGGGGGGGGCCCTTGGCATCGTGCTGGGGCTGGCGCTGGCCTGGGGCGGATCGATCTTTCTGGCGATCCCCTTCACGCCCTCGGCGCTGGTCATCGCGCTGGCCTTCGGGTTTTCGGCGGTGGTGGGGGTGGTCTTTGGCTTTTTCCCCGCCCGCCGCGCCGCCCGGATGGACCCGATCGAGGCGCTGCGCCACCAATAGCCGGCAGGGCGCGGCTGTTACAGTTTCAGCCCGAAACGCGGGCCGATCCAGACCATCGCCAGATAAAGCCCGATCGTCAGCACGCAGCCCAGGATCAGCGAGGCCCAAAAGCCGACACCTGCGCGCAGCAGGGCAGGGATGACGAAAAACATCGGGATCGACGGCGCCAGAAACCAGATCGTGCCAATCGCGTGGACCGCGATCTTTTCGGCATCCCGCGTGTCCTGCCACAGCCAGATCATTGACAGGACTGACACCAGCGGCAATGACACGATCAGCGCCCCAATCCCCGGAAAGCGCCGGGCGGTTTCCGAGGCAAGCGCGACGATGACCCCCGAAATGGCGGCCTTGAAAAGAAGATAGCTCATGTCCGCATTCCTCAAGACCCGGCCTGCAAAGGTCAAGTGCCGCGTCGGAAAAATCGGCAAACCGGGCGGTCGGGCACTGGTCAGCAGGCCTGCTTCGGCATAGCTAAGGGGCATGGAACAGATGACGCCCACAGGACAGGAACAGGTGCTGGTCGAGGATGGCCCGGCAGGCACGCCGGTGCTTTTTTCCGGCGCGCTGTCGGTGCTGGTGGCGCAGACCGGGGCCGAGGTGCCCGCCCTTCTGGCCGAGCTGGATGCGGCGCGGGCGCAGGGCCATTGGGTGGCGGGCTGGCTGTCTTATGAGGCGGGTTATGCGCTGGAGCCGAAACTGGCCGCGCTTGAACCCGCCGGCGGCGGCCCGCGCGCCGTGTTCGGCATCTTCCCGGCCCCCGGCGGGGCGGTTTCGCTGCTCGATCGCGCCGCGGCCGAGGCGCGGGGTGTGGCCATTGCCCTGGTCGAACCGATGGTCACGCGGGCCGCGTATGACGCGGCGATGGCGCAGGTCATGGCCTATATCGGGGCGGGCGACTGCTATCAGATCAACCTGACCTTTCCGATGAAAAGCCGGTTCTTGCAGGGCACGGCGCTGGGCCTTTACGGCGCGCTGCGCGCCCGGCAGGCGGTGGGCCGGGGGGCTTTCGTCGATCTGGGCGTGGGGCCGGTTCTGGTCTCGCGCAGCCCCGAGCTTTTCATCTCGGTCACCGCCGAGGGCCGGATCGAGGCGCGGCCCATGAAGGGCACCGCCCCGCGCGATGCCGACCCCATGCGGGACGGCGAACTGGCCGAAGAGCTGCGCGCCAGCGAAAAGGGCCAGGCCGAAAACCTGATGATCGTTGACCTTTTGCGCAATGACATCAGCCGGGTGGCCAAGGTTGGCTCGGTCAAGGTGCCCAAGCTGTTCGCGGTGGAAACCTATGCGACCGTGCATCAGATGGTGTCAACCGTGGTAGGCGATCTGGTTGAGGCGCCCTCGATGGCGGGGGTGATGGAGGCGCTCTTTCCCTGCGGGTCGATCACCGGGGCGCCGAAGATCCGCGCGATGGAGATCATCCGCGAGGTGGAACCCCATGCCCGGGGCGCCTATTGCGGCGCGATCGGCTGGATGGCGCCGGACGGCGCGGCGCGGTTCAACGTGGCGATCCGCACCCTGTCGGTCACGGGGCAGGACATCGTACTGAACGTCGGCGGCGGTGTGGTGCAAGACAGCACGGCGGCGGGCGAATGGGAGGAGGCGCTGTGGAAAGCGCGCTACGTATCGGGGCTGGCGAGCCGGGGCTGAAGCTGATCGAGACACTGCGGGCGGGGCCTGCCCCTTCGCGGCTGGCCCTGCATCGGGCGCGCATGGCGGCGGGGGCGGCAGCGCTGTGCTGGGGCTTTGATCCGGCCGGGTTTGACAGGGCGGCGGCGGCCGATCCTGCGGCGGGGCTGCGGTTGCGTGTGACGCTGGACGCCGCAGGCCGGTTCGAGGTGACCCAGGCCCCTTTGCCCGAAACCCGCGCCGAATGGCGGCTGGCGCTGGCCAGCGCACGGCTTTCCTCATCAGACCCCTGGCTGCGGATCAAGTCCACCCGCCGTGCCGCCTATGACGCCGCCCGCGCCGCCCTGCCCGACGGGGTGGACGAGGTCTTGTTCCTGAACGAGCGCGGCGAGGTTTGCGACGGCAGCATCACGACGTTGTTTTTCGACCGGGGGCAGGGGATGCGCACGCCGCCCCTAACTTGCGGCCTGTTGCCCGGTGTCCTGCGCGCCGAGATGGCCTGCCCCGAAGAGGTGCTGCTTGCCGCCGACCTGCCCCGCGTGCTGCTGTGGGTAGGCAACGCCCTGCGGGGGCTGATCCCGGCGGTCTGGGTGGGGTGACCTCGTCGGGCGCTGGCGCGCCGCCTCGGGGGCGTCAGGGCGTCGTTTGGGCCGGGGCCGGAGCGGCGGGCAGCGGGGCCCTGAGGATGCCGTTTTCCCAGATCCCTTCCGACGTTTCGCCGTTCTTGTAGGTCAGCTTGCCCGGTCCCTGCCGTTTGCCCTTTAAAAAGCCGCCCTCATAGACATCGCCCGACGGATAGGCGGCACGGCCAGTGCCCTCCATCTCGCCGGCCTTCCAGTCCCCCTCATAGACAAAGCCGTCGAGCTGGGTCAGCTTGCCCTTGCCGTCACGCTTGTCAGCCTTGAACCCGCCTTCATAG
>JALQYS010000007.1 GCA_023254015.1 Paracoccaceae bacterium | reverse complement strand
CGATCAGTTTTTCCAGCAGCGCCTTGTCTTCCGGCTTTTTGATATCCAGGCAAAGGCTTTCCTTGCCGCGATTGAGCCAGATGAAATAGCTGGATTGCCCATTCGCCACCGCGTCATAGGCGCGGGCGAAATCGCCTTCCTGTCTTTCGATCTTGATGACGCGCGCCCCGGCATCGGCTAGACGCGAGGTGGCAAAGGGCGCGGCCACCGCCTGTTCGATGGCGACCACAGTCAGACCTTGCAGCGGCAACGGCATCAGAAGCTCCGCGGCAGGCCGAGCACATGCTCGGCGATATAAGACAGGATCAGGTTGGTCGAGATCGGCGCGACCTGATAAAGGCGCGTCTCGCGGAACTTGCGCTCGATGTCGTATTCGCAGGCGAAACCGAAGCCGCCATGGAACTGCAGACAGGCGTTCGCGGCCTCCCAGCTGGCCTTGGCGGCCAGGTATTTCGCCATGTTGGCCTCGGCCCCGCAATCCTTGCCTTCGTCATAAAGCTGGCAGGCCTTGAACCGCATCAGATTTGCCGCCTCGATCTCGATGAAGCTTTCGGCGATGGGGAATTGCACACCCTGGTTCTGCCCGATGGGGCGGCCGAACACTTTGCGTTCGCTGACATATTTCGTCACCCGGTCGGTGAACCAATAGCCGTCCCCGATACACTCGGCAGCGATCAGCGCGCGTTCGGCGTTCAGGCCGGTGAGGATGTACTTGAACCCCTTCCCCTCTTCCCCGATCAGGTTTTCTTCCGGGATTTCAAGGTTGTCGAAGAAAAGCTCATTCGTCTCATGGTTCACCATGTTCAGGATCGGGCGCACGGTCATGCCCTTGCCCATCGCCTCTTTGATATCGACGATGAAGATCGACATGCCTTCGGATTTCTTCTTCACCTCGGCCAGAGGGGTCGTGCGGGCCAGAAGGATCATCAGGTCGGAATGCTGCACCCGGCTGATCCAGACCTTCTGCCCGTTGATCACATAGCGGTCGCCCTTTTTCACTGCCGTGGTCTTGAGCTGCGTCGTGTCGGTGCCGGTCGTCGGTTCGGTCACGCCCATGCTTTGCAGCCGCAATTCGCCGCTGGCGATGCGGGGCAGGTATTTCTGCCGCTGGGCCTCTGACCCGTGCCGGACCAGCGTGTTCATGTTGTACATCTGGCCGTGGCAAGCGCCCGAATTGCCGCCCGAGCGGTTGATCTCTTCCATGATGACCGAAGCCTCGGTCAGCCCCAGACCCGAGCCGCCGTATTCCTCGGGGATCAGCGCGGCCATCCAGCCCGATTGCGTCAGCGCCTGAACGAATTCCTCGGGGTAGCCCCGGGCCTCGTCCACCTTGCGGTGATATTCGTCGGGGAACTGCGCGCACAGGGCGCGCACGGCGTCGCGGATGTCCTGATACTGGTCGGTGCGTTGGTCATACATGGCAAGGTCTCCTTGCCGGGCACCATCCAGGGCCACCCGGCCCCTGTCCAATACAGTTTCGCAAGGACGGCCATAACTATTCGATATGAAATGGCCCGCCGCCCTGCTATCCCGGTATCACCGAAAGGCCTGACCGATGCTTGATCTTCGCCAGTTGCGCTATTTCACCACCATCGCCGACCAGCGATCCTTTACCCGCGCGGCCGAGGTGCTGAACGTGGCCCAGCCCGCCCTGTCGCTGCATGTCCGCCATATGGAGGCCGATCTGGGCGTTGCCTTGCTGGTGCGCAGCTCGCGCGGGGTGGAGCTTACGGAATCGGGCATGATCCTGTTGCGTCACGCCCGGGCCATTCTGGGCCAGCTTGCCGCCGCCGAAGAGGAAATCCGCGGTCAGGCCGCCGATCCGGCGGGCGAGGTGCGGCTTGGCCTGCCGGCCACCATCTGCGAAGTCATCGCCGTACCCCTGATCCGCGAGGTGCATCAGCGTCATCCGAAAATCCGCCTGCGCCTGGCCGAAGCCATGAGCGGCTATGTGCAGGACTGGCTGCGGGAGGGCCGTCTTGATCTGGCCATCCTTTACAATGACATCGCCGACACGCGCATCGCCAGCCGCACCCTGCTGCAAGAAGAGCTTGTGCTTTTCGCCAGCCCGACGCTGGCCGCCGGCACGGGCCTGCCACCACCGGGCACGCCGATTGCGCGCAGCCTTGCCTTTGACATGCCGCTGATCCTGCCGGCCGAAAGCCACAGCCTGCGCCGGTTGCTGGCCGATCAGGCGCTGGCCGCGGGCCGCAGCCTGACCACGGTCTTTGACGTGGACAGCTATACCAACATCAAGGCGCTGGTGGCGCAGGATCTGGGCTTTTCGATCCTGCCGCGGCGGGCCATCGGGGCGGCGGTCGATCAGGGGCAACTGGTGTTCTGGCCGGTTTCCGACCCGCCGCTGATGCGAACGATCCACTTGTCCACGCGCAAGGACCGCCCGCAGACCAACGCCGTCGCCGCGGTCGAGCGGTTGACGCACGGCCTGCTGACATCGCTTGTCACCTCTGGCGCCTGGGTCGGAACGCGCCTGTCCGCCCAAGACTGACAGGCCCGGTCAATCAGGCCCGGTCAACCCCCGGACGGCAAGCCGCGCCTCACCCCCGCGCAGGCCGCCTGAGGATCAGCGCCAGCGGCATGGCCGCAAGCGAGACCCACATCATCAGGTAAAAATCGTTCACATAAGACACCATCGCCGCCTGCACGTTCACCAGCCCGTCCACCATCTGCAATGCGGCCCGATCACCGGACAGCGCGCCGGGGCTGACCTGCGCCAGAATCGGGTTGAAAGGCTGGATGAAGGCGCCCAGTTCCGCATGGTTGATCTGCACGTTCCGCGCCAGCGCCACCGTCACCAGCGAGATGCCGATGGACGAGCCGATATTGCGCACAAGGCTGAACAGGCTGGTCGCATCGGCCCGGAACCGCGGCTCCAGCGTGGCGAAGGCGATGGTCGAAAGCGGCACAAAGACCAGTCCAAGCCCCAGCCCCTGCACGATGCCGCTGCGGATCACCGGCCATGAATCCATCTGCGGCGAAAAGCCCGTCATCTCCCAAAGCGACAGCGCGGTCAGCGACAGGCCCGCCAGCACCAGCACCCGGGGGTCAACCTTGCGCACCAGCCGACCCACCAGCAGCATGGAAATCATCGTCCCCACCCCGCGCGGTGCCATGACCCAGCCGGTCGTGATGACCGGATAGCCAAGGATGCGCGACAGCATCGGCGGCAGCAGCGCAAGGCTGGCCAGAAGGATGATCCCCACAACGAAGATGAAGATCAGCCCGATGCGGAAATTCCGGTCGCGGAACATCCGCGGGTCCAGAAAAGGGTGTTCCTTCATCAGGATATGCACCACGAACATCCAGAAACCCGAGACACAGACGAAAAGGTAAAGCCAGATTTCCGCAGCAGAGAACCAGTCCACCTCGCCCCCGCGGTCAAGCATCAGCTGCAACGAGCCGATGGCAAGCGAAAGCAGCGCAAAGCCGGTCAGGTCAAAGCTGCGCTGCCTGCGCGGGACGCGCGGCAGGAAAGCCAGACAGCCCAGAATGGCCAGCACCCCCACGGGCAGGTTGATGAGGAAAACCCAGCGCCAGTTGTAGCTTTCTGTCAGCCAGCCACCCAGGGTCGGGCCGATGATGGGGCCGACCATGATGCCCGCGCCCCACATCGCCATCGCCTGCCCCGCCTTCTCGCGCGGGTTGATGTCCAGAAGAAAGGTCTGCGACAGGGGCACGATGGCTGCGCCAAAGACACCTTGCAGCAGGCGGAACATGACCATCGACGGCAGGCTCCACGCCAGACCACAGGCGATGGACGTGGCGACAAAGCCCAGGATCGAGACAAGGAAAAGCTCGCGCTTGCCGATCCGGTCGGCCAGCCAGCCCGTCACCGGGGTCATGATGGCCGACGAGACGATATAGCTGGTCAGCACCCAGTTGATCGTGTCCTGCGAGGCCCCAAGGTCGCCGGTCATCGAGGGCAGCGCGACATTGGCGATGGTGGTGTCGAGCACCTGCATGATGGTGGCAAGCATGATCGACAACGTGATCAGCCCGCGATGCCTGACCTCTACCGGGGGCGCAACAGCGGCCCCGTTCGCAGATGCGGGCGGGCTTTCGGGGATGTCGGACATAGCCCGGTCACTCCGTCGCGGCCAGTGTCGACGCAGGGGGCTGCGAGGTGCGCACCGTCACCTCGGCACTGATGCCCGAGGCAAGCGCGGCGGCCGCAGCAGGATCATCCAGCCGGATGCGAACGGGCACGCGCTGTGTAACCTTCACCCAGTTGCCGGTCGCATTCTGCGCGGGCAAGAGCGAGAACTCCGCCCCCGTCCCCGCGCCGATCGCCTCTACATGGCCGGCAAAGCTTTGGCCGGGTGCGGCGTCAAAGCTGACTTCGGCCGGCTGGCCCGGCGCCAGATCGGCAAGCTGCGTTTCCTTGAAATTGGCGTCCACCCAGGCCTCGCCGGTTTCAACCAGCGCAAAGACGGGTTGACCCGCCGCCAGCATCACACCCGGCCGGAAAGAGGCCGCCTGATAGACAACGCCCTCGGCCGGGGCCGTGACCTTTGTCATCGACAGGTCATAGCGGGCGCGTTCCAGCTGGATGACAGCGGCGCGGACGGCAGGATGATCGTCGGTCGCGGCATCGGGATCGCCCCCAAGTGCGGCGCGGGCGGCATCGGCGGTCAGCCGGGCGACCTCTGCGCGCTCTTTCGCCTGACGGCTGGCGTGGCGGAACTCGTCCACCGTGCTGCCAGAGGCAACGCCCTTGCCCGACAGCGCCTCTTGCCGGGCAAGTTCCCCGGCCTGATAAACCGCGTCATCTGCGGCCAGTGTCGCCTGCGCCTCGGCCTGGGCATAGGCCGCCTTGAGCTGTGCAACCTGCAGACGGGCGACGTTCACGGCCGCTTCGGCCTGCGACACGACCAGCTCATAAGGCTCAGGATCGATCTGGAACAGCAGGTCACCGGCGGAAACGTGCTGCAATTCCTTCAGATGCACCGCAACAACGCGGCCGCCCACCGTCGGCGCGATCGAAAGGCGCGGCTGATGGAGATTGGCATTCTCGGTGGTTTCCGATCCGCCCCCCGAGAGCCACCAGCCCGCTGCGCCAAGCAACAGGACCAGGGGAACAGACAGCATCAGCGCGGTCTTGCGGATCGCGCGGGCGCGGGGTGTCGGGATCATTCGCGAGGAGGCAGACTGGGGATCGGCGGAAGAATGGGCGTTCATTTCGGTGTCTCGGAGGAGGATGGCTGGGCCTCTGCGGCCTGCAGGTTTTCGGTGATTTTCAAAAGCGCACGATGCAGCACGCGGCGTTCCTCATCACTCAGACCCGACAGCGCCTGGTCATAAAGCCCGTCCACAAGGGCGCGGACGGTCGGGGCGACCTCGCATGCCTTTGCGGTGGCAACCACGATACGGGCGCGGCGATCCTCGGGATGCGCCTCGCGCCGCAACCAGCCCTGCTGTTCCATGCGGTCCGTCAGGCGCGACACGCTGATCGGCTCCACATCCAAGAGCGCGGCAAGCGCGATCTGCGTCATCGGCCCTTCGCGCAGAAGGTGGCCCATAAGGCGCCATTGCGCCGCGGACAGGCCATAGTCGGCTGTGCGATGCTCAAAACGCCCCCAGAGCCTGCGGCTGGCGTCTTGCAGAAGGGTTCCGAGTCGGTCGATGCGATAAGTCATAAGCCTGCTTATTATAAGCCCACTCAGAACGCAAGAACGTTTGCCCGCGCCACCTGAAAGGTCGCCCCCCTGCCCGTTCGATCTGTTGCTGTCCGCGTGGTGCCCCCTTTTGACGGGTTCACCCTGCATATCCCCAGATGCTGCGACGCTGTGAGATGAAGGCTGACAGCGCGATTGATACCGGGGCAAACTGGGCGGCGACTCGGGTGGTCCCGGGATCACCGGGACTCCAGATTGGGAATTGGACATGACATTGAATTTATCGGCTTCTGATGACGGTATGGCCCTGGCAGCCCGGATCGCGCGGCGCGAAATCTCGGTCCGCGAGGCGGTTGACGGGGCGATCGCTGAAATCGAACGTCAGAACCCAAGGCTCAACGCCGTCGTGGCTGAGCGTTTCGAGCAGGCACAGGCCGAGGCAAGCCGGATGGACCGTGCGGTTCCCGAAGATCCCGGGCCGCTGTGGGGTGTCCCCTTTCTGATAAAGGATGTGAACCTTTATTCGGCAGCCCTTCCGACACGCTTTGCCTCGCGGTTTTTCGCGACGGCCAAGCCCAAGGGCGACAGCACGATCGTCCGGCGCTGGCAGCAGGGTGGGCTTGTCATCCTTGGCACGACAAACACCCCCGAATTCGCCGGTGATTTCACGACAGAGCCCCATGCCTACGGCCCTTGCCGGAACCCCTGGAACCCGGATCTGACGGTCGGCGGGTCAAGTGGCGGCGCGGCGGCGGCGGTGGCGTCGGGGATGGTTCGGCTGGCGCATGGCACCGATCTGGGCGGGTCCATCCGCATTCCGGCCGCCTGTTGCGGCGTCTTTGGCTTCAAACCGTCTGTTGGCCTCAATCCGCTTGGCCCCTGGGCCGAGGAAATCGCCGGCGGGCTTGATTCCGACCATGTGCTGACGCGCAGCGTGCGCGACAGTGCCGCCGCCCTTGACCTGACCGCAGGGCCCGATGCGGGAACGCGCGTCGGATGGACGCCGCCGAACAAGGGCTATCTTGCCGCCCTGTCCGACGACCTGCGGCCTTTGCGGATCGGCGTCACGGTCAGCGATCCGTTCGGGCGGAGCGCAGCCCCGTCTCAGGCCGATGCCGTGTGGCGCGTGGCGGCGATCTTGCAGAAGATGGGGCATCGCATCGACAGCTACAGCTATCCTGCGGCTGCCCAAACCGGCGCGTGGTTCGATGCGCTGTGGACCGTCGACCTTCTGCACCTTGTATCCGAGCGGGCGCAAGAGCTTGGACGCGACCCCGAGCCTGACGAACTTGAGCCGATGACCTGGGCCTTCCTGAAAACGGCCCAAAGCCTGTCTGCGCTGGATCACCTTCGCGCGCGCCAGCAGATGGTGGCGGCGGCACAAGCCCTGGGGCAAAGCATGGCCGAACTTGATCTGGTTCTGACGCCTGCCCTTGCAGAGGACCCGCCGCGCCTTGGGACGCTGACGTTTGAGGCCAACGGCAGCGATCTGGATCAATGGGCTGAGCGCGGCTATGGCTTTGCCCCCTTCGCGACACCGGCAAATCTTGCAGGGCAACCCTCGGCCGCCCTTCCGGTCGCCCTGACGCCAGAAGGCCTGCCCGTTGCGATACAGGTCACGGGTCGGCCCGGGGCCGATGCCCTTGTTCTGCGCGCGGCCCAGGCGATCGAGGCCGCCGTCCAGGCCGGTGAATAGATCCGCCCAAAGGGGACTGCGTCACGCCTGCAAAAGACGCCGCTCTTCTTCTGAAAGAAGGGCGGTCACGCTTTGAACGATCAGGCCAACGGCGGCGTCCCTGTCGGGGGCTTCGCGCGCCGCCTTCTGCAGCCAAAGACCATCGATCATCGACGACACCAAGCGCGTGATCATGGCAACCCGGTCGGGCGGCAGGTGATCGGCGAAAACCGAGGCCAGATTGGATCTGAGGCGGCGATAGAACAGGGCCTGCAGCCGCGCGTAGCGGGGGTTCTTCGCCGAGGCGGCAACGACGGAAAGCCACGCGTTGGCCACGTTCGGCTCGTACACCGTGACGGGGAAATTGCCCTCAAGGATGGCCAGCAACCGGTCCCACCGGGTTTGGGCATGGTTCAGGCGCGCCACGACATCTTCGACCAGAATCCGGTTGTTCAGGCGCACCATGGCGAACAACACGTCTTCTTTGCCCTTGAAATAATAAGACAAAATACCGGGGGACATGCCCGCCTCGGCGCAAATCCGGGCGGTGGTCATTCCGGAAAGGCCGTGCACCATGAACACGCGGTGGGCCGCGGCGATCAACTCGGTGCGGCGCAGGTCTTCGATGCGGGTGCGTTTGATGGCGATGTTCATCTGGCGGATATAGCAGAGGACAAATTTGAATGGCCATACAAATTATTGTTGACATATACAGCGCCAAGGACTGACGGTATGACCATCATCGGGGAGGATGAAGAATGGGATATACGTTTCGTGCTGTTTTGCTGGGAACGGCTTTGGCAACGGCAGGGGCGGCGCAGGCCGCTGACCCGGCGTCCTGCGCCGCCGTGCGGATGGCTGACCTTGGCTGGACCGACATCGCGCTGACCAACGCGACGGCCGAGGCCATTCTTGGGGCGCTGGGGTATCAGCCAAGCCAGACGCTTTTGGGGTTGGACATTGCCTATGTCTCGATGCGCTCGGGCGAGATTGACGTGTTTCAGGGCAACTGGCGGCCGGTTCAGAATGAACAATACAAGGAGTTCTTCGATGACGGCTCGGTCGAAGTTCTGGGCCAGAACCTTGCCGGCGCGAAATTCACGCTTGCCGTTCCCAAATATGTTTCCGATGCCGGGGTGAAAAGCTTTGCCGATCTGGCGGCCCATACCGACAAGTTCGGCGGCAAGATCTATGCGATCGAGCCCGGGTCCAACCAACCCCTGCTCGACATGGTTGCCGAAAACCGTCACGGCCTGGGTGCGTGGGAGATCGTGGAATCCAGCGAAGCCGGGATGCTGTCGCAGGTCAGCCGGATGTATCCCGATGGCGACTGGGTGGTCTTTCTGGGGTGGGAGCCGCACCCGATGAACCTGAACTATGAGCTGACCTATCTTGACGGCGGCGACATCGAGTTCGGGCCGGACTTTGGCGGTGCCACGGTGCACACGCTGTCGCGCAAGGGTTATGCGGCGGAATGCCCGAATGCGGCAAAGTTCTTTTCGCAGCTGGTGTTCGATCTCGATTATGAAAACAACGGGATGCAGAAGATCATGGGCGAAGGCAAAGACCCGATGGATGCCGCGCGCGAGATGATCCAGGCCCGGCCTGAACTCCTGGATGCCTGGCTGGCGGATGTGACCACCCTGGATGGTCAGCCCGGACTGGCGGCGGTGAAGGCCGCGATGGGGCTTTAAGTGCAGACCATGCGCGCTGCCGTCATGAACGGCTTCGGCCAACCGCTGCGGTTGGTCGATCTTCCCGTGCCTCAGCCGGGGCCCGGAGAGATCCTGATCAAGCTTCTGGCCAGCGGTGTGTGTCACAGCGACGTGCATGTCTGGATGGGAGAGTCCGTCGCCAACCCACCGCCTGACCCTTTCATCCTTGGGCATGAAGGCGTTGGGGTTGTGGTGGCCTTGGGCGACGGCGTTACCGACTGGAAGATCGGCGACCGCGCGGGTGCGGCCTGGCTGCATGATACCTGCGGGGTCTGTGACCTGTGCCGGTCGGGCAACGAAAGCTTTTGCGCAAACCAAAGGGCGCATGGCTATCATGTGCCCGGCACCTTTGCGGAATATGTGGTGGCCAAGGCGGCCTTTGCCGCGCGGCTGCCTGCCGGTGATGCGGCAGATCTTGCCCCCCTGATGTGCGCTGGACTGACGGCCTTTGGCGCGGTTGAACGCGCGGCGGTGCGCCACGGCGAAACCTGCGCGATCTTTGGCTGTGGTGGGCTGGGGCTTTACGCCGTTCAGATGGCCGCCCGGCGCGGGGCGCGCGTGGTGGCGGTGGACAGTGATCCCGAAAAGCTGAAGATCGCCGCGCGCATGGGGGCCGCGGTGACGCTGCATTCGTCCAGCGATCTGGCAGATAGTTGGCCCGCGTCAGAACAGGCCCACGCCACGATCAACTTTGCCCCGACCACCCGGACCTGGGACGCCATGCGATCGGCCACCCGGCCGCTGGGGCGCATCGTTGCGGCGGCGATGGTGTCCGAGCCTGTGCCTTTGGTGCAGGAATGGCTGACCTGGACCGGCGTGACGATCACAGGCACCTCTGTCGGCACCAGAGTGCAGATGGACGAACTGATGAAGATGCAGGCGGACACGCCGTTTCAGGGAGAGATCGAACGCATCACGCTGGAGGACGTTTCAGGCGCGCTGCAGGCCCTGCATGACGGCAAGGCGAAGGGGCGCTATTGCGTGATCTACGCGTAACGACCGGACCGGATCATCACCGCTGAACCATGTTGGGGCTGCAAGGGCCTTGTCACCCTTGCAGAAACCCAAGGATCTTTTCTGCCACAAGACCCGGCACTTCCCAGTGCGGGTTGTGCCCGACGCCGGCCAAGGTGATCCCGCGCGAGTTTGGCAGGAACCGGGACAGCGTGGCCTGATGGTTTTCAGGGAAAAGCGGGTCATCTGAACCGCCAATGACCAGGCTGTCGACGGCAACGCTCTGCGCCATCTCACGAAAATCGGTGGTCTGCAAAAGATCCAAGCATGAGATCCAATCCTCGGGGCGCATGGCGGCGCAGGCGCTGCGCAGGGGCGAAAGGAAGGCGTCCGGCACGGGGCGCTGACAGGCCTGCCACGCGTCAAAGAAGGGGTGATCGGCGGTCAGGGGATGAGGCAGGGCCGCAATATCCTGCGCCACGGCTTTCAGGGCGGCGCTGGCCGGAACAAGGCTGCCGGCAAGGGTGATCAGCGCCCCAGCCGACAGGATGCCACGGGCGGCCAGCCGCACCGCGACCAGCGATCCCATGGAATGGCCGACAAGGACCGGGGCGTTCAGACCCATCGCGCCCGCCATCGCCTCGATATCGAGGCAGAAGTCGTCAAAACCCCGGATCGGCCCGCGGAAGGATGCCCCATGCCCGCGCAGGTCGGGCACAACCACATGTCGCCCCACCAGAAAGGGCAGCAGGAGCCGGTAGCTGTGCGCACAATCGGTAAAGCCATGCAAAAGCAGGATGGGGGGCCCCTCCCCCGGCTGTTCGTGCAGATTGATCCAGCCCCCGCCGGGCAGGTGGACGCGCTGTTCGGGGGGCATTGCGGGAAGGTCGGTCATAGGCCCCCCTTCCCCGCCACACCCTTACGGAACGCGACAGGTGCCGTCAGGGAGGGGTAGATCAGCCCATCGCCGGCAAGGCCCGATGTCTTTAGGGCCTGCGGCACGGCAGAGGCTGCGATCGTCGGGTGGCGAAGCATCGGTCACGTCCCTGCGGATTGACGGGGGGTTTTTCTTGACCAACCGGATGACAAGCCATCCAGAAAGTCAAACCTTGGGTGTTCTCACCGGATGATTGACCCGTTGGAAACGGGAACTGCCTATGCCGACCTGACTTGGCTGCGCGAAAAGGTGCCGCAGGCAAGCCTACTGCACTTTCCCCCTTTGGCACCGACGCCGGGCTCACTGCAACGCCAGCGCCCGGATTTTCGGCCCATCGTAGTTCCCGCCGCACAAGAGGACGACATTGGTCTTGCCCTTCGTCGCAGTTCCCAGCTTGTGAAAGGCGGCCATTGCCAGGGCGGCGGCGCCTTCGACCAGCAGGGTTTCGTCGTGGGCAAGGGTGCGCAGGGCGGCAAGAATCTCGGGTTCAGAGCAGGTCACGACCTCATCCACAACGGCCTGCGCCATGGGCAAGGTCAGCGTGTCGTCGTCAATCCCGCCCGCCACGGCATCGGCCAGGGTATCAAGGTGGTCGCATTCCACCACATGGCCCGCCCGCATCGACAGGGCCAGCGCCTGCGAGGCCTCGGCGGCCGCACCGATGATGCGCGTGGCGGGCGAAAAGGCCTTGATCACCGCGCCGATGCCGCTGATGAGCCCGCCGCCGCCCATGGCAATAAACAGATTGTCAATCTGCGGCGCCTCTTCCAACAGCTCCAGCCCGATGGTGCCCTGTCCCGCGATGACCTCGGGATCATTGTAGGGCGAGATATAGCGGGCGCCGGTTTCACGGGCCAACTGTTGGGCATGCTGCTCGGCCAGTCCGGTTTCGGCGCCGTGCAGCACGACCTCGACCCCGTAGGAACGGATCTTGGCCAGCTTTTCGGGCACGACGCTTTCGGGCAGGACAACGGTCAGCTTGCGGCCCAGCGACTGCGCCGCGCGGGCCGATCCGATGCCATGGTTGCCCGAAGAGGCGGTGATCAGCCGCTGACCGGCGGGAACCGCGCTCATCACTGCGGCGGCGCCGCGGATCTTGAAAGATCCGGTCAGCTGAAAGTTTTCCGCCTTGAACCAAAGCCCGTCACGTCGCGCGGGAAGAAGCGGCGTTTCGTAGATATGGGGCTGGATCTGGCGGCGGACCCGGACAGACCGGGCGGCAGAGGCAAGGATCAGATCGTTCATCACGCAGTGCCTTTCGCGCGAGCGAGGACGCAGCGCGCCATCGCGATGTCTTGTGTGGCCAGTCCGGTCAGGTCGGCCACGGTTATGTCATCGGGCCCTTGCCGCCCCGCGGCGGCCCCGGAGAGGATGGCACCAAGCTCGACGCAATGATCAGGTCCGATTAGCCCCGCCGCGTGGGCATGGGCGAATTCGCCGTGATCCAGGCATTGCGACAGGCTGTCAGCCACGCGCAGCTGCGCGCGGGCGACAAGCGCGGTTTCCAACTCTTGCTTGCCCGGGCTGTCGGCGCCAATGGCGGTGATGTGGCAGCCGGGACGGATCCAGTCAGCCCGGACAAGCGGGGCCGCCGCTGGCGTTGCGGTCAGGATCACATCGGCCGCACGGCAGGCGGATTCCAGATCGGGGGCGACAGTTACCCCATCCAGCCGCGCACACAGCGCCCCTGCCCGGTCGGGATTGCGCCCCCAGATGGCAATCTCGGCTTTTGGTGCCAGCGATTGCAGCGACCGCGCCAGCCAATAGGCCTGCGTTCCGCTGCCGACGATCAGGAACCGCCGGGCGTCGGGCCGACAAAGGGCAAGGCTGGCCACCGCCCCGCCAAGCCCGGTGCGCAGGTCGGTCAGATAGCCCTCATCGGCCAAAAGCGCCTCCATCTGGCCGGTCAGGGCCGAAAAGACCAGAACCACGCCGGTGCTGGACGGCAGGCCTTTCGCCGGATTGTCGTAGAAACCAGAGGCGATCTTGACGGCAAAGACCGCATCCCCCGCGATATGGCCGTATTTGATGTGGCAATCGCCATGGGCCTCTGGAAAGCCCAGATAGCCCACGGGCGGCAGGTTGGCGCGGCCATCGCTGATGGCGCGATAGGCGTCGCGCACGGCCTCGGCCGTTTCGGCGTCTACCGAGACCAAGGCTTCGATCTGAGAGCGGGAAAGCTGGATCATCATATCCTCATGCGCCAAGCGCCAGAAGGGCCGCGCGGGCCAGAAGAGCGGCACCCGGTTCGATGGCCGCGTCGTTGAAATCGTATTTCGGCTGATGCAGGCCGCCTTCCGGGGTCAGGGCGCCATTGCCCAGAAAGGCATAGGCCCCCGGCAGCACGGCCAGAAACTCGCCAAAGTCGTCGCCCGCCATGACCGGCGGCGGCGCCTCGATCAGGGCGGTGCCTGCGGCCTGCCGCAGGATGTCGCGTTCCGGGGCGGTGTTGACGACCGGGCTGCAGGGGTTGGCGTCGAACTCAAGGCTCCAGCCGCACCCGGCCATGGCTGCGGCGGCCTCGGCGACGGCCGCGACCCGCGCGCGCAGATGGGCAAGGGTTGGCGCCCGAAAGGCGCGCAAGGTGCCGGTCAGCTCGGCCTCTTGCGGGATGATGTTCTGCGCATGGCCGCCGCGGAAACTGCCCACCGTGACGACCGCAGCCTCCATCGGATCGACCGAGCGCGCGACGGCCTGCTGGATGCCGGTCATGAAGTGCCCGCCCGCAAGCAGCGGATCGCCCGTCAGATGCGGCATCGAGGCATGGCCGCCCGCCGCCTGAAACCTTAGCGCGAATTCGGCGGTGCCGGCCATGACCGGGCCGTCATGCACCGCAACCGCCCCCAAAGGCAGGCCCGGCCAGTTGTGAAGGCCAAAGATCCGCTCCATCGGGAAACGCTGCAGCAATCCGTCGTCCAGCATCAGCCGCGCGCCGCCAAAACGCTCTTCTGCGTGCTGGAAGATCAGATGCACCTGCCCCGCAAAGTTTTGCCGCTGCAGGATCATCGCCGCGCCAAGAAGGATCGTCACATGGCCGTCGTGCCCGCAAGCATGCATGACGCCCGCTGCCTGCGATTGATAGGGAAGGCCGGTCAATTCCGTGATCGCCAAGGCATCCATATCGGCCCGCAGCCCGACCGCAGGCCCACCCTGCCCGATCGTCGCCACCAGACCATGGCCGCCAATCCCGGTCACGACGGGCAGACCCAGTTCGGCCAGCCGGTCAGCCACGAATTGCGCCGTCTGCTCTTCCTGACAGGACAGTTCGGGATGCCGGTGCAGGTGGTGACGTATCTTCACCAGGCGGTCGAGGTCGGTTGGTGACAGCATGAGGTCTCCATGGATCATCTTGTCCATGATAGACAAAATGGTATAAACGCCGCAAGCCCTGCAAGAAACGCCCATGCCCCTGCCTGCCTTCCGCCCGCTTTGCGATGCAATCGCGCTCTTGTTGCAGCCTCAGGCCGAGGTGGTCTTGCACGACCTTGCGACCGAGACCGTGGCCTATATCGCCAACCCGTTCTCGCGGCGCGAGATTGGCGAACCCTCTCTCTTGCATGAGATCGACTTTCGCCCCGATGTCACGCTAATCGGGCCTTACGAGAAGGTCAATTTCGATGGTCGGCGCCTCAAGTCGATCAGCGCGGTGCTGCGCGATCAGGACAAACGGGCGATCGGTGTGCTGTGCATAAATCTTGACGTCACGCATCTGCAGACCGCGATCGAGCTTCTGACCACGCTGACCATGGTGCCCGCCGGGGCGGGCCAACCCGCCGTGCTGTTCCAGGAGGACTGGCACGAGCGGATCAACAAATATGTCCACGACTGGACCGCACGGCATGGGGTTCCTGTCACCCACCTAAATCGCGAGCAGAAGCGGCAACTGGTGGCCGAACTTGCGCTGGACGGGGCTTTCGGCGGCAAGCACGCGGCGGCCTATATCTCGCGGGTGCTGCAGATGAGCCGGGCGAGCGTTTACAACTATCTGCGCGCGGCCAAGCGTGCCGAACTCAAGGAAGGCTGAAAGATGGAACTGCAGACCGCGTTGACCAGCGGAACACGCGTAAGCTTTGCGGGCGGCAGCCTGCGCGAAACGGCCCGGGTGGTCTTTTCGGGGCTGGCCGGGGACGAACATCTGGTGGTCACAGACCGTAGCCCCTTTCATCCGCAAAGCCTGACCTGGCCAGACCAGCCGGGCGACCGCGGCTGGATGACGCTGGCCGATGGGCAGACAGTGGCGGTTCTGGACAGCCGCGAAGGTTTGCTGAACCTTCAGACGGGCATTCTGGCAATCGGCGACACGGCAAGATCGCTGAAACGGGGCGACCCCGATCTGGTTTCCGTTGTCCTGCATGTCGTTCAATCAGCCCCTGCCGCGGGCGAAAGCGTGACGCTTGACGTTGACCGCCCCTTCCGCGCCTCGCTGTCGGTGCAGCATACCGGGGTGCATCTGGCCGCCCTGGCGCTGAACCAATGCGCAGCGGCGTTCTGGACGAAAGATCCGGGTGATCCCGACAGCCTGGGCGCGCCGAACCTTGACAAGGCGGCGGTGGCGCGGTCGGAAATTGCCGTCGACACCTCAACCGATCACTACCGGCTGGGCAAGTCACTGCGCAAGAAAGGGTT
>JALQYS010000001.1 GCA_023254015.1 Paracoccaceae bacterium | reverse complement strand
GTTCATGCGGCGTGCTTGGAAGTCGCCGCAGACCGAGACCGAGGAGATTTCGCGGTAACGGTTCTGCCCAGGAAGCCAGACTTCGAGGTCATGGGTCTTTTGCGCGCCAAAGCCCATGTCGCCGGTGCACAGGACAATCGTGCGATAGGGGATGCCCAGCTTTTCCAAAATCGCCTCGGCGCATTTCGTCATGCGGTCATGCTCTTCCAGCGCCTTGTCGGCGGCGCAGATCGTGACCATCTCCACCTTCTCGAACTGGTGCTGACGCAACATGCCCGTGGTGTCCTTGCCCGCCGAGCCCGCTTCCGACCGGAAGCACTGGGTATGGGCGGTCATGCGCAGGGGCAGGGCGCTTTCGTCCAGAATCTCGCCCGCGACCATGTTCGTCAGCGTGACTTCCGACGTCGGGATCAGCCACCAGCCATTGGTGGTCTGGTAGCTGTCTTCGGCAAATTTCGGCAGTTGGTTGGTGCCGTACATCGCCTCTTCCTTCACCAGAACCGGGGTCCAGGTTTCCGTCAGGCCGTGTTCGCTGATGTGGGTATCCAGCATGAACTGCGCCAGCGCCCGGTGCACGCGGATCACCGCGCCCTGCAGCACGACAAAGCGCGAGCCGGACAATTTCGCGGCCGCCTCAAAGTTCATCCCGGGCTTTACGCCGGCAATGTCGAAATGCTCTTTCGGCGTAAAGTCATAGGTCCGCGGGGTGCCCCAGCGGCGGATTTCCACGTTGTCGTTTTCATCCGCGCCCTGCGGCACCTCGGACAGGGGCAGGTTCGGAATGCCCATCAGCATGTCGCGCAGGGCCACATCCTCGGCATTGGCCTCTTCGGTCAGCTTGGCCACCTCGGCCTTCTTTTCGGCCACCAGCGCGCGCAGGCGTTCAAACTCGGCATCGTCGCCGCGGGCCTTGGCGGCCCCCACCTCCTTCGAGGCGGCATTCTGCGCGGCCTGCGCGGTTTCGGCGGCCAGGATCTTGGCCCGGCGGTCATTGTCCAGCGCCAGGATCTGCGGCGACAGCGCGGCCAGGCCCCGGCGCGCAAGGGCTGCATCAAAGGCGGCCGGATTTTCGCGGATGGCGCGGATGTCGTGCATTTGGGGCCTCGTCTGGCAATGATCTGGCGGGGTTATGCCCCATTCGCGCCCGATGGGGAAGGGGGGCCACCCCGGCGATAGCGATAGGGCAAAAGCGCCGGGATCATCGCCGCCACCTCGGCCCGGCGGGCCTGATCGCGGGCGGTGCAGGCGGCGTGGGCGGCCGCAATCGCGGGATCGGCCAGCGCCTCGGCCATGGCCGCCTTCAGCGCGGGCAGGTCCTTGTGACTCTGGCGGTCCTCAACCTCGTTGAAGTTGAAGATGTCCAGATATTCGGGGTCGAACCGCTCGGGCGCGCAATCGGGGTCCAGCCCGTTGCCGCGCAGGCGTTTCAAGAGATAGCGGTCAAGCGCCTTGATCGGGTAATGGTTGATCTGGCCGATCTTCCAGCTTTGCCGCCCCTCGGGCACGCGGTGCTTGGGCCGGTCATCCTTGTTGCGATCGAACTGGAAATGCCCGCGCAGCGGCTTGCCGCCACCATCGCGCCAGTCGATGTCGTCGCCCGGGGTCAGGATCGGGCGGTGAATGGCGAGTTCGGCAATGCGGGCGGTCTGGCGGAACAGGGTTTTCACGCTGCGGCTCTGCGGGTTGTCCAGCGACATTCCGTGAACGAAGCTTTCGATCACCAGCCCCTTGGACGAGGCCTCGTGCCCGCCATCGCCAAAGCAGCGCCAGTTGAGCGACAGCGCCTCGGCCCCGCGGGCCGCGGGGATCAGATCGGCCACCCGGCCCGCGCCGGCATGCACCACCAGAAACTCGTCGGCATCCAGCCACATCAGCCAGTCGGCCGCCGCCAGCACCGGGTCAGCCTTGGCGCGGGCCGCCACCGCATCCTGCGGCGACAGGCCTGCGGGCGGCTCGTGGCGCCGATGGCTCAGCCAGCCCAGCCCGGAGATCGCATCCAGCAGCAGATCAGAGCCATCGGTGCAGCCGTTGGTGTAAACAACAATGTGATCGAAGCCGACCAGCCGGTGATAGAGGGCCCATTCCAGAACATCGGGGCCTTCGTTCTTCATCGCTGACAGCAGGCAAATGCGGGACATTTCGGCCCTTCTCCGTGAAAATACCCGACATTCATAGCGGGAAGCCCTGCGCAATGCACGGGGCAGGGATGCCGGCCCGGCCCATCTCGGGGCAACTTGCGCAAGATGGCCTGCGCAGATAGGGTGCGCGCCGATCCATACCGGGGCATCGCGCTCCGAAAGACAAGGAAATTGCCTATGTTCGTCACGCCCGCCTATGCGCAGGCCGCCGGTGCCGGTGGCGCCGGAGCCGCAATCGGTTCCTTCCTGCCGCTGATCCTGATCTTCGGGATCATGTATTTCCTGTTGATCCGTCCGCAGCAGAAGAAGATGAAAGACCTGAAGGCCATGGTCGAGGCGCTGCGCAAGGGCGATCAGGTGCTGACCCAGGGCGGCATCGTCGGCAAGATCCACCGGGTGGGCGACGACGGCGTGCTGGAAGTGGAAATCGCCGATGGCGTGCGCGTCAAGGTGCTCAAGCACACCATCGTGCAAGTAATGAACAAGACCGAACCGGCCGCGGCCGCATAAGGCAATCTGACCATGCTGCATACCCCGCTGTGGAAGCGCCTCCTGATCCTTGTGATCGTTCTGTGGGGGATCCTCGCCGCCCTGCCCAATGCGTTCTACACGCGGGTCGAGCAGCACAACGACGCCGTCAAGGCGATCACCGCCGCCGAGGGCGTGGCGACCGAGGAGCAGGCCGCGGCCCGCGCGCTCTGGCCTGACGTCCTGCCCTCGGCGCTGATGAGCCTCGGGCTTGACCTGCGGGGCGGTGCCCATCTGCTGGCGCGGGTGCAGGTCGCCGATGTCTATGCCCAGCGGATCGACGCGCTTTGGCCCGAGGTGCGCGATTCCTTGCGCGATGTGCGAGATCAGGTCGGCTCGGTGCGTCGCCAGCCCTCGGTGCCCGGCGTTCTGCGGGTGGCGATCAGCAATCCCGACGGCATGGCGGTGGCGCTGGAAAAGGTGCGCGCGCTGGCCTCGCCGGTGATGACTTTGACCGGGGCAGGCTCATCCGACCTTGAGGTCGTGGCCGACGGTCAGGAAATCGTGGTGCAACTGTCCGAGGCCGAGCGTGTGGCCACCGATCAGCGCACCGTTCAGCAAAGCCTCGAGATCATCCGCCGCCGGGTGGACGAGGTTGGCACGCGCGAACCCACCATCCAGCGGCAGGGTGATGACCGCATCCTCATCCAGGTGCCCGGCATCGGCTCGGCGCAAGAGCTGAAGGCGGTCATCGGCACCACGGCGAAACTCTCGTTCCATCAGGTGCTTGGCCGCACCTCGGATGCCGGGGCCGATCCCGGCCCGCGCAACCGGCTGGTGGCCGATGCCAATGAGGAAAGCCTTTATTTCATCATCTCCCAAGAGGCGGTCGTGGGTGGCGAAGAGCTGACCGACGCGCAGCCCTCGTTCGACCAGAACGGCCGCCCGGCGGTGAGCTTCCGCTTCAACCCGACCGGCGCGCGGCTTTTTGGCGATTACACCGCCGCCCATATTGGCGAGCCTTTCGCCATCGTGCTGGACGACGAGGTGATCTCGGCACCCACGATCCAAAGCCATATCGCGGGCGGATCGGGCATCATCACGGGCAGCTTCACGGTCGAGGAATCGACGAACCTTGCGGTTCTTCTGCGGGCAGGTGCCCTGCCGGCCAAGATGACCTTTCTGGAAGAACGCACCATCGGCCCGGAACTGGGGCAGGATTCGATCGACGCCGGCAAGCTGGCCGGCATCGTCGGGATGCTTGCGGTGGTGGCCTATCTGGTGCTCAGCTACGGGCTCTTCGGTATCTTTGCCAATATCGCGCTTGTGGTGAACATCCTGCTTCTGATCGCGGTCCTGTCCACCATCGGCGCCACGCTGACGCTGCCGGGCATCGCGGGCATCGTGCTGACCATGGGCATGGCGGTGGATGCCAACGTGCTGATCTATGAACGCATCCGCGAAGAGCTGCGCGACGGCAAATCGCCCGCCCGGGCGGTGGAACTGGGCTTTGAGCGGGCGTTTTCCTCGATCATGGACAGCAACATCACCGGCATCATCGCCGCCGTCATCATGTTCGTCATCGGCTCAGGCCCGGTGCGCGGCTTTGCGGTGACGACCGGCATCGGCATCTTCACCTCGATGTTCACCGCCATCTATGTGACGCGGCTGATCGTGACGACCTATATCAACTGGCGGCAGCCCAAAGAGCTTGTGGTCTGAGGGGGATACGAACATGGCTTGGCGTCTGAAACTGGTCCCCGAAAAGACCAATATCGACTTTTTCAAACTGCAATGGGTCACCTTCGGGGCCTCGGTTCTGGCGGTTGTCGTCTCGCTTCTGGCGGTGGCGGTGCTTGGGCTGAACCTGGGCGTCGACTTCAAGGGCGGTACCACGATCCGCACGGAAAGCACGCAGGCGCTGGATGTCGGCGTCTACCGCGCGGCGCTGGCCCCGCTGGAGCTGGGCGATGTGGCCATCACCCAGGTCTTTGACCCGACCTTCCGGGAAGATCAGCATGTGGCGATGATCCGCATCGAGGCGCAGGAAGGCGAAGAGGCGATCACCCCCGAAGGGATCGCTGCCATCGAGGCGGCCCTGGTGGAGGTGGACCCGGCGATCACCTTTCCATCGGTGGAATCGGTCGGGCCCAAAGTCTCGTCCGAGCTTATCTGGACCGCCATCCTTGCCGTGGCGGCCGGGTCGCTGGGGATCTGGATCTATGTCTGGCTGCGCTTTGAATGGCAATTCGCCGTGGGCAGCGTGGCCGCGCTTTTGCATGACGTGATCGTGACGGTCGGCGTGTTCTCGATCTTCCAGCTGAAGTTCGACCTGACCATCGTGGCAGCGCTGCTGACCATCCTTGGCTATTCGGTCAACGATACGGTCGTGATCTTTGACCGGCTGCGCGAGAACCTTGCGAAGTACAAGACCATGCCGCTGCGCGAGATGATGAACCTGACCGCGAATGAGACGCTGTCGCGCACCATCATGACGGCGACGACCACGCTGATCTCGCTGATCTGCCTTGTCACCCTTGGCGGCGACGTGATCCGGGGCTTTGTCTTTGCCATGCTGTTCGGCGTCATCATCGGCACCTATTCGACGCTCTATGTGGCCAAGAACATCGTGCTGATGTTGGGGCTTGACCGCACGGACAAGCCCAAGACGGGCAAGCCCAGCGATCACGAATTCGCCAATGTGGACGCCTGAGCCATGCGGCTGATCGAGGTCAGCTATGGCGCGGCGCAGGCGATCGAGGGCTATGGTCCCGGCTTCTTTCGCGTTGGCCCGCATCTGTTGCGTGGCGCCTCGCTTGTGACGCCCTGGGATGCGGGCGGCTGGGGGGGGCTGACGGATACGGCGGGCCCCCTTGCGCTGGTTGGTCGGATCGACGTTCTGCTTCTGGGAATGGGCGCGGCCATCGCGCCCGTTCCGCGCGGCTTTCGCGACGTGCTCGAGGCGGCGGGCATCGGGGTTGAACCCATGTCCTCGCCCGCGGCCTGCCGCACCTACAACGTCCTTCTCGGAGAGGGCCGCCGCATCGCCGCCGCCCTTTTGCCGGTGGGCGCATGAGCCTTCTGTCCGCCCATGATCTTGCCGTGGCCCGCGCCGGGGTTCCGGTGCTGGAAGGGCTGTCCTTTGCCCTGACGGCGGGGCGGGCGCTGGTGTTGCGCGGACCGAACGGCATCGGCAAGACGACGCTTCTGCGCACCATCGCCGGATTGCAACCCCCCCTGCAAGGCCAGGTTCAGGCCGCGCCCGAGGCGGTGGCCTATGCCGCCCATGCCGACGGGGTGAAGGCCACCCTCAGCGTGGCCGAAAACCTGACCTTCTGGGCGCAGGTCTTTGGCACCGATACGGTCGGGGCCGCGATTGACCGGATGAACCTGCGCGATCTGGCCGATCGCCGTGCCGCCAACCTTTCGGCCGGACAAAAGCGCCGTCTGGGGCTCGCCCGCCTTCTGGTTACGGGGCGTCCGGTCTGGGTCATGGATGAACCCACCGTTTCGCTGGACGTGGCCTCGGTGCGGCTTTTCGGCGATGTGGTGCGCGACCATCTTGCGGCAGGGGGGACGGCGCTGATAGCCACCCATATCGACCTGGGCCTTGATGCCGATGTGCTGGACCTGTCGCCCTTCAAGGCCCGCCCGGCCGCGCAGGGCGGCATCGCCTCGGCCTTTGACGAGGCCTTTGCATGATCGCGCTTCTGACCCGTGATCTGCGTCTGGCGATCCGCGCGGGCGGGGGCTTTGGCCTTGGCCTGGCTTTCTTTCTGCTGCTGGCCGTCATCGTGCCCCTCGGCGTTGGCCCCGAGCCTGCCACGCTGGCGAAAATTGCGCCGGGCATCCTGTGGGTTGGGGCACTTCTGTCCTGCCTTCTGTCGCTTGACCGCATCTTTGCGCTGGATTTCGAAGATGGCTCGCTGGACCTTCTGGCCTCATCCCCCTTGCCGATGGAGGGGGCGGTGGCGGTCAAGGCCTTGGCCCATTGGCTGGTGACGGGCCTGCCCCTTGTGCTGGCCGCGCCGGTCCTGGGCGTGCTTTTGAACCTGCCCGTGCCGGGCTATGCGTGGCTGGTCCTCAGCCTGGCCCTTGGCACGCCGGCGCTCTCCATCATCGGCGCCTTTGGTGCCGCGCTGACCGTGGGGCTGAAACGCGGCGGGCTTTTGATGAGCCTTCTGGTGCTGCCCTTGTACATGCCGACGCTGATTTTCGGGGCCGAGGTGGTGAAGCGCGGCGCGGCGGGCATGGCGGTGGCCACGCCGCTGGCGCTTCTGGCGGCCATCACGGCCGGGGCGCTGGCGCTTTTGCCCTTTGCCGCGGCTGCGGCAATCCGTGTCAATTTGCGCTGACCGCGCGGCGTGCTATGCAGGCCAAAGCCAAACGCCAGGGAAGAACGATGTCGATCTGGGAATATGCCAACCCCAAGAAGTTCATGCAGACCTCGGCCCTGCTTCTGCCCTGGGTGGCGGGGCTTGCCGTCCTGTCCATGGTGGTAGGGCTGGTCTGGGGCTTTTTCTTTACCCCGGATGCCGACAAGTTCGGCTCGACCGTGAAGATCATCTATCTGCATGTGCCCGCCGCCATGATGGCGATTTCGGCCTGGACGATGATGCTGGTCACCTCGCTGATCTGGCTGATCCGCCGCCACCATGTCTCGGCCCTTGCGGCCAAGGCGGCGGCGCCCATCGGCCTGATGTTCACCGTGATCGGCCTTGTCACCGGCGCGATCTGGGGCCAGCCGATGTGGGGCACCTGGTGGGCCTGGGACCCGCGGCTGACGGCCTTTTTGATCCTGGCGCTGTTCTATCTGGGCTATATCGCGCTTTGGGCCGCGGTGGAAAACCCCGATACCGCAGCAGACCTGACCTCGGTTCTGGCCATCGTCGGATCTGTCTTTGCCTTCCTGTCGCGCTATGCGGTCTTGTTCTGGAACCAGGGCCTGCATCAAGGCGCGTCCCTGTCGCTGGACAAGGAAGAGAACGTGGCGGATGTCTACTGGCTGCCGCTTCTGGTCTGCATCGCAGGTTTTGTCCTGACCTTCGTGGCGCTGGTTCTGATCCGCACCCGTACCGAAATTCGCGCCCGCCGGATGCAGGCGCTTCTGACCCGGGAGAGACTGGCATGATCCCCGATCTTGGCAAATACGCAGGTGCCGTGATGTGGTCCTATGTGGCCTCGCTGGCGCTGATCCTTGGCTTTGTGGCGCTGTCACTGTGGCAGGCGCGGCGGATGAAGCGGGCGCTGGACGAGGTGGAACAGCGGCAGGAGAAGGCCGATGCTTAAGATCCTTCTGGCCCTGCCGATCCTCCTCTTCCTGGGGCTTGGGCTGTTGTTCTGGTCCGGCATGGGGCGCGACAATCCCAACGAGCTGCCCTCTGTGTTCATCGGCAAGGCCGCGCCGCCCATCGAACAGCAGGCGCTGCCCGGGATCCCCGCGCCGGTGCAGGCCGACCTTGCCGGCGGCCAGGTGACGGTGGTGAACTTCTGGGCCTCCTGGTGCCCGCCCTGCCGGGCCGAACATCCGACGCTGATGGCGCTGGCGGCCGAGGGCATCCAGGTGATCGGCGTCAACATGATGGACCGCGAGGCCGATGCCATGGGGTTTCTGGATGAGGCCGGTAACCCCTTTGTCAAGATTTCCTACGATCCCAAGGGCCGCACCCGGCTGGAATGGGGCGTGACGGCGCCGCCGGAGACGTTCATCATCAACGGCAAGGGCGAGGTGGTCTACCGCTTCATCGGCCCGCTGGTTGGCGATGACTATGAACAGCGGTTCCGCCCGGAACTGGACAAGGCGCTTGCCGCGAAATAGCGGCGCGCCTCGTCGTGCGCCTTAGGCTTCTCCTCGGGGGCCCGTCCGACGAGCGGCGAAGCCGACGAGGAGGGCGCTTCACAGATGTTTCGCCGCTTCCTTGCGGGCAAAGGGTTTCAGCCGGTCGCCATGCTGGGCCAGCCAGGCCTGCACCCGCGTGGCGTCATGCTTGGACAGATCGCGCAGCCACCAGGCCACCGCCTTCTGGATGAACCAGTCCGGATCTTCAGAGTAGCGGGCAGCCCAGCCCAGAACCCGCTCGCGGATGGCATTTTCCACCGGCTTGGGGTGGTTTTGCTTGGCAAAGGGCAGGGTGATGACCAGGGCCGCGCGCCGCGTCCACATCAGGGGGCTTTGGGTCCAGCCCTGCACCGTTTCGATCCGGTCCGGCTGCCAGACCAGACGTTTCTGCCCCGCGATCATCACATGATCGGCAATCGCCCAGCCGTCAAAGTCCGGCAGCCAGCTCTGGATCAGGGCCCAGGCTCCGTCATCCTCGGGGCGGATGCGGGCCTGCGTCAGCAGTTTCGCCGCCGCGATGCGGGTTTCGTGGATGTCGGCTGTCCAAAGCCCGGCGGCCAGCGCCAGGCGTTCCTCCAGCGTGCAGTCGGCCCGCCAGGCATCGGTCAGATCGTCAATCTGTGGCACCGTGAGGCCCAGAAACCGGCGGGTGGACTTGTGATAGGCCGCCATCTCGGCGGCCTTTTCGGGCGTGGCAACGGCCTCGAGCGCGGCCAGCGCCTGATCGACGGTGA
>JALQYS010000441.1 GCA_023254015.1 Paracoccaceae bacterium | reverse complement strand
AGCTTGGAATTGTCCAGCGGCACGATCAGGCCCTTTTCAACCCAGATCGGGATATAGTTGGCCGAGGGCACCACAAGGTCAAAGCCCGAACCACCGGCCTCAACCTTGGCCAAGGCAGCGTCGTTGCTGTCGTAATCGGTGACGGTCACCTTGATGCCGGTCTCGGCCTCGAACTTGGCCAGCAGTTCGGGGCTTGTGTAGTTGCCCCAGTTGAACAGTTGCAGCGTGCCTTCAGCCGAAGCCAGCGACGAGGTCGCCAGCAGCAGCGCAGTTGCGGAAAGCAGTTTTTTCATTCTGGTAGTCTCCCTGTTGGTCGTGTTTGGTCAGTCATTCTTGCGCGTCAGAAGGAAGAACGCGGTCAGCAGCAGCACGGTCAGCGCCAGCAGAACGGAAGAGATGGCATTGACCTCGGGCGTCAGCGCGCGGCGCATCTGGCCCAGCATATAGGTGGGCAAGGTATCCTGCCCGCCGGATTTCACGAACTCGGTGATCACCACGTCATCCAGGCTGATGACAAAGGCCAGCATCGCGCCCGCCATGATGCCCGGCGCCAGCAACGGCAGCGTGACACGGCGGAAGGTCTGCCAGCTTGAGGCGTAAAGATCCGCCGCCGCTGTCTCAAGGCTCAGGTCCATCCCCTCCAGCCGCGCGCGGATCGGCAGATAGGCAAAGGGGATGCAAAAGGCCGAATGGGCGGCGATCAGATAGCCCAAGCCCTGATAACCTGTCGCCACCTTGATCGAGGCGAAGAAGATCAAGAGTGCCACGGCGGTGACGATTTCCGGCACCATCAGCGGCTGGTTGATCATCACATAGATGAAGGTCTGCCCCCGAAACGCCCGCCGCCTTGTGGTGCCAAGGGCGGCCATGGTGGCCAGCGATGTCGAGATCACGGCTGCAAAGCCCGCGATGGTCAGCGACCGCAGGGTGGCATCCTTGACCTCGGCATTGTCCCAGGCCTTGGCATACCAGTCCAGGGTCAGGCTGCCCCAGTTGCCCATGGTGACTTCGGAGTTGAAGGAATAGACCACGAGCGTCAGGATCGGGATGTAAAGCGCCAGAAAGGCCAGCATGGCGATGGTGGCAAAGCCCGGCAGCCGGGTGGCCGAGAAACGACGGTCAGCCATTCGACTTCTCCCCGTTCGCCGCGCGCACATAGAACAGAAGCGCGATCGTGACGACGATCAGCAGCATCATCGACAGCGCCGCCCCCAGCGGCCAGTTCTTGCCGGCCAGGAATTGCAGCTCGATCAGGTTGCCGATCATCATCTGCTTGCCGCCCCCCAGCACGCGCGGCGTGACATAGGCGCCCAGCGAGGGCACGAACACCAGGATCGACCCGGCCACGATGCCCGGCTTGACGATGGGCAGCACGATGCGGCGCAACACCTGCCAGCGGCTGGCATAAAGGTCATAGCCCGCCTCCAGAAGCCGCAGGTCGAACCGGTCGATGGCGGCGAAAAGGGGCAGCACCATCAGCGGAAGGTAGACATAGGTCATGCCGATGAACACTGCGATGTCGGTATAGATCAGCTTCAGCGGTTCCGAGATGATCCCGACCTTCATCAGCGCCAGGTTGAGCAGACCCTCGGCGCGGATCACCTCGTTGATGGCATAGGTTCGGATCAGAAGGTTGGTCCAGAAGGGAATGGTGATGAGAAACAGCCACAGCGCGCGCGCCTTGGGGCTGCGGGTGGCGATGAACCAGGCGGTCGGAAAGCCCACGACAAAGGTGGTCAGCGTGGTCAGGAGGGACAGTTTGACCGACCGCCAGAAGATGGTCAGGTGTGCATCGGCCAGCACGAAACTGTCGGTGAAGATGTCCTTGGTCCAGAGGATGCCCGTCCAGCCATCGGTCGAGAAATTCCACACCACATTGCCATGCTTGCCCGGTTCCAGAAAGGAATAGACCAGCACGATCAACAGCGGGCCGACGGCCGCCATCGCCAGCACGACAAGCGCGGGCAGCGACAGAAGCCAGCCATTGCGGGCCGAGCGGCGGATCTGGGCCTGTTCGGCGGGGCTGAGCTGTGGGGCGGTCATCGGGTCATTCCCCCACAACCTGAACCGCGCCGGGGGCAAAGCGCAGCCCCACTCTTGCGCCCCTCTCCAGCCCCGCGTCGCCCGTCGCCGGGCTTTGCACCCGCGCGGTCACCTCAGTGCCATCCGACAGCGCGAGATGCACATGGGTATCGGTGCCGAAATAGACCAGATTGGTGATGGTTGCGGCAATCGCCCCGGCCTCGCCGGCGGGGGTCAGGCGCAGCTGCTCGGGGCGGACGGTCAGCGTCACGTCGCCGGTTGCGGGGGTGTCCAGCTCCATCACATCGCCCGAGGGCAG
>JALQYS010000337.1 GCA_023254015.1 Paracoccaceae bacterium | reverse complement strand
ACAACGGCCCCGATTTCGAAGTGAAAGCCAAAGGCGATGCCAGCCCGGTAACCGAAGCCGATGAAAAGGCCGACGCGCTGATCTCGGCGGGCTTGCGGGCCGCCTTTCCCGATGTGGTGCTGATCACCGAAGAACAGGCCGACAGCCACGCGCTGAGCGCGGCAACATTCCTGATTGTCGATCCTTTGGACGGAACCAAGGAATTCGTCCAGCGGCGCGGCGATTTCACCGTGAACATCGCCTATGTCGAAAACGGCGTCCCGTTGCGCGGCGTGGTCTATGCCCCGGCGCAGGGGCGGCTGTTCTACACCCAAGCCGACGGCAGCGCGGTTGAGGAAACCGGCGCCCTTGCGAAGGATCACGTCGGGACGGTCAAGCCGATCCACGTGTCAAAGCCTGACAATGGCGGCCTGATGGTGGTCGCATCGAAATCGCACCGCGATGCCGCGACGGATGACTACATCGGCAAATACGCCTACAAGGACATGAAATCGGCCGGCTCTAGCCTGAAGTTCTGCCTTGTCGCCACCGGCGAGGCTGATCTTTACCCGCGCCTTGGCCGCACCATGGAATGGGACACCGCCGCAGGCGATGCGGTGCTGCGCGGCGCGGGGGGCCATGTTGTGCGCTTTGACGACCATACCCCCCTTGCCTATGGCAAGCCCGGTTGGGACAACCCCTTCTTCATCGCCTATGCCCCCGGAGTTGAGTTGAAGAAATGAGCGTTCTGGTCGCCATTCCCGCCCGCTTTGCCAGCACCCGCTATCCCGGCAAGCCTCTGGTTGCGCTGAAAGGCCCCGATGGCGAGAAAACCCTGATCCGCCGCTCGTGGGAGGCGGCGATGGCGGTCAAGGGCGTGGACCGGGTGGTGGTGGCGACCGATGACGACCGGATCCGCACCCATGCCGAGGGATTCGGGGCCGAGGTGGTGATGACCTCGTCCGACGCACAGAACGGCACCGAACGCTGCGCCGAGGTGGCGGCCAAGCTGCCGGGCTATGAGGTGGTGGTAAACCTGCAAGGGGACGCCCCGCTGACACCCGCCTGGTTTGTAGAGGATCTGGTGCGCGGACTTCTGGCAGACCCCGCCGCCGACATTGCCACCCCTGTGCTGCGCTGCGATGGCCGGGCGCTGAACGGTTTTCTGGCCGACCGGCGCGCAGGCCGGGTGGGCGGCACGACGGCGGTGTTCGGCGCGGGGATGCGAGGGCTATACTTTTCAAAGGAAGTGATTCCCTACACCGGCAAGACCTATGCCGATGAAGAGGAAACCCCGGTGTTTCACCATGTCGGCGTCTACGCCTATCGGCCCGCCGCGCTGGCCGCCTATCCAACCTGGCCCATGGGTCCGCTGGAAAGGCTGGAGGGGCTGGAGCAGCTGCGCTTTCTGGAAAATGGCCGTCATGTTCTGTGCGTTGAGGTGCAGGCCAAGGAGCGGCAGTTCTGGGAACTGAACAATCCTAGCGACGTGGCCGTGATCGAATCCATGATGGCCGCGATGGGATGACCCTGCCCGCGGCCAGCGTCATCGTCGTCAGCCACCACCGCCCCGAGGCCCTGGCCCTATGCCTCAAGGCCCTTGCCCTGCAAGATCATCCCCTGTTTGAAATCATTGCCGTGGCAGACCCCGCAGGCCTTGCAGCCGCGCGCCAGACCGGGCTTGCCCTGAAAACCGTTCTCTTCGATCAGGCCAATATCTCGGCCGCGCGCAATCTGGGGCTTGCGCAGGCCGCCGCCCCGATTGTGGCCTTCATCGACGATGACGCGGTGGCCGATCCCTTCTGGCTGTCGCGGCTGGTCGTCCCCTTTGACGATCCGGCCGTGATCGCCAGCACCGGTTTCGTGCGTGGGCGCAACGGCATTTCCCTTCAATGGCAGGCCTGCGAAGTGGATGCTGCGGGCCTTGACCACCCTTTGCCGCCTGTTGCCGCCCGCCTGCCCGGGCAGCCGGGCCGCGCCGTCAAGACTCAGGGCACCAACTGCGCCTTTCGCAAATCCGCCCTTCTGGCCATCGGTGGCTTTGACCCCGCACTGCATTTCTATCTGGATGAGGCCGACGTCAACTTGCGGTTGGTTGGCCACGGCCTGACCGCCATCGTCCCCGAGGCGCAGGTGCATCACGGCTATGCCGCCAGCGCGCGGCGCGGGGCGGATCGCATCCCCCTCAGCCTGCAAGAGATCGCCGCCTCGATCGCCGTATTCCTGCGTCGTCATGCCCCCGAGATGGCCGAGGCCGAATCCGTGCCCGCCATCGAGGCGCAGCGCGCCCGCGTCGCCGCGCTCTTGCGCCGCCGGAAGATTTCGCAGGATCAGGCCACGACGCTTTTGACCGGCCTTGCCGACGGTTGGGACGACGGCATGCGGCGCCCGATCGGCCAGTTTCCCGATCTTGGCACCCCGCCCCCCGATCTTTTGCCGCTTGCCGGAACCGGGCCACGCCCCGGCCGGTTGATCGCCGGGC
This sequence comes from Paracoccaceae bacterium, assembly GCA_023254015.1. GTDB lineage: Bacteria > Pseudomonadota > Alphaproteobacteria > Rhodobacterales > Rhodobacteraceae > Tabrizicola_A. Next base: position 496 of record JALQYS010000337.1, on the reverse strand, counting down.
GCATCTGGCAAAAGGCACGCCTTTTGAACGCGGCCGCAGTGGCGGCAAGCCGGGGAGAGATCGTCACCGTCCTGTGCCTCGCCCCCACGCCGCGCGCCCACCGCGTTGTCTTTGACCCGCGGGGTTTCTGGCTGCAGAGCGGCGGGCTTTTCGGCTGGTCCGACCGAACCCCCCCCCGGCTGCGCCTGCAGTCCTTCTCGGCACGCCTTGCCGCCGAGGCCAGGCGGATTGCCCCCTTGCGCCCGGTTGACCGGATTGAGCGGTTTTCCGCCATCCCGCCCTTGACCTGAAAGAATGTGTTCAATAAGCAACCGCGCGTCGCGACTTCGCCGCTATTCTGCCGGAATTCTGTTAATTGTTTCCCGATAGAGTATAATTCGCAATCTGAACCGATATCTCGGCCCGGGGGGAATATGAAAACGAAAAAGGTCACGAAAGCGGTCTTTCCCGTGCTGCGCTTTTGGCAGGATGGCTTTGCGCTGGACGCGGCCACAAC
>JALQYS010000278.1 GCA_023254015.1 Paracoccaceae bacterium | reverse complement strand
CGATGCCGGGCCGGGGACGGCCGAGTTCGACCTTTTCGTCAAGGAAGTTGCGCGCGAGATGACGGCAAAGGCGGGCCAGAAATGCACCGCGATCCGTCGGGTTTTCGTGCCGCGCGCCCATGTGCAGGCGGTCATCGCCGCACTTGGCGACCGGCTGGGCAAGACGGCGCTCGGCCTGCCGGGGGATGAGGCGACGCGGATGGGTCCGCTTGCCAGCCTTGACCAGCGTGACGAGGTCCGCGCGCGGATCCGCGACTTGCAGGCCGATGCCGAGATTGTGGCGGGCAACCCCGATGCCGTGCGCGTGGTGTCGGGCGATGCCGATGCCGGGGCCTTCCTGAACCCCGTCCTGATGTATTGCGACAAGCCCTTCGCGGCAGGCGCGGTGCATGACGTCGAGGCCTTCGGGCCTGTGTCGACCGTCATGCCCTATGACGACATCGAGGAAGCCGTGGCGCTGGCCGCCAAAGGCAAGGGCTCCTTGGTGTCGTCGGTCTTTACCGACGATCCCAAGGTGGCCGAAGCCGCCGTTCTGGGCCTTGCCCCGCATCACGGGCGGGTGCTCATCGGCAACCGGGCGACGGCGAAATCCTCGACCGGGCATGGCTCGCCGCTGGCGCCCCTGGTCCACGGCGGCCCCGGCCGTGCGGGCGGCGGCGAAGAGATGGGGGGCATGCGCGGCGTCAAGCATTACATGCAGCGCACCGCCATTCAGGGCAGCCCTCGGCTTCTGTCGGCGGTCACTGGCCGCTGGATCGAAGGGGCGGATGTGCAGCATGGCGTTCACCCGTTCCGCAAATCGCTGGCCGAGTTGAAGATTGGCGACCAGTTGATCACCGCCGCGCGGCAGGTGACGCTGGAGGATGTCGAACACTTCGCCCATTTCACCGGCGACACCTTCTATGCCCACATGGACAGTGCTGCGGCCAAGGCCAACCCGTTCTTCGACGACCGGGTGGCGCATGGCTATCTGATCGCCTCCTTCGCGGCGGGGTTGTTCGTGGACCCCGCGCCGGGCCCGGTGCTGGCGAATTATGGCGTCGACAACCTGCGCTTCCTGACGCCGGTCTACTTTGGCGACACGCTGCAAGTCCGCCTGACCTGCAAGGAAATCAACCCCCGCGCCAATGCCGAACACGGCGAGGTGCGCTGGGATTGCCAGGTGACGAAGCAGACCGGGGCCGTGGTGGCGCAGTATGACGTGCTGACGATGGTGGCAAAGGTCTGGCCGCCCGTGGCGCAGGCGGCCGAGTGATGGGCCGCGTCTACTCGTGGGACGGCATCGTCCCGGTCATCGACCCCACGGCCTTTGTTCACCCCGAGGCCGTGGTGATTGGCGACGTCATCATCGGCCCGGCCTGCTATGTCGGGCCGGGCGCGGTGTTGCGTGGCGGCTTCGGGCGCATCGTGATGGAGATGGGCAGCAACCTGCAGGAAACCTGCGTCGTCCATGCCTTTCCCGGCAAGGATGTGGTGATCGAGGAAGCCGGCCACATCGGCCACGGCGCCGTGCTGCATGGGTGCCGGATCGGGCGCAACGCCATGGTGGGCATGAATGCCGTGGTGATGGACGAGGCGGTGGTGGGTGCCGACAGCATCGTCGCCGCGCTGGCCTTCGTGAAGGCGGGGGCGGTGATCCCGCCGCGCAGTCTGGCCGTGGGCTCTCCTGCCAAGGTGCTGCGAGAGCTTTCCGACGACGAGATCGCCTGGAAATCGCAAGGCACCGGCATCTATCAGAAGCTTGCGCTTGAAGCGCCCACGAAGTTGAAGCCAGCGACCCCACTGACCACTGCAGAACCCGACCGCCGCCGGGCCGAGGCCCCCGCCTATGACCCCAAGGTGCTGGCAGGGCTTAACGGACGGCCTTGATCCCTTCCAGGATCAGGGTTGTCGCCACATCCGCGTAATCCTCGCGGCTGATGCGCCCGCCGTCGCGGAACCACAGGTAGACCCAGTTCATCATGCCGAACAAGGACATGGTGACCGGCATCAGGAGTGGCCGGTCCTTGTCGTTGAGCGCAGGGTTGAGCTGATCCAGAACTGTCGAGAACCGGCGCACGATCCTGCGTTCCAGCGCCGTGATCTCGGCCTTCTGGTCGTCTGACAGGGCGGCAGTGGCGTTCAGCTGCACCTTGTGCTGATTGTCCGCGCCCCTGTAGTTTTCCAGCACCGTGCCCACCAACTTGCGCAGGCGCAGGTGCGGCGGCAGAGACGGATCATCCGCTTCTTCGATCGCAGCGTCCAGACCTTCAAGATGCGTGATGATGATCGCGAAGATCAGGGCATCCTTGCTGGGGTAGTAGTGGTAAAGCAGGGCCTTGGACACCTGCGCAACGCTGGCAATCTGGGACATGGAGGCTTTCTCCATCCCCTGATCGGCAAAGACCTGTGCCGCGTGGTCCAGAATGACGCGCTGCTTTTCCTCGAAATC